>JBHJJJ010000368.1:0-26517 GCA_050042755.1 Rivularia sp. (in: cyanobacteria) | reverse complement strand
ATTAATTCGGCTATATTGTCAATAAAGTCTGAAATACTCCCATTATTCATTACTTCTTACTTCTTACTCATTACTTCTTACTCATTACTTCTTACTCCTTACTCAGCCTATACTCTAAATTTAGATGCGTTTGCCCTGGGTACGAATAAGCCAAAGGCTATTACATTAGAAGATTGTAGCATCCGACTGTTGGGTCTTTCACTGTCAAATCTTGATAATGGTATTAATCAAGCAATTCAACTGTCACTGTTTGAATCTTGATGGTTTTGTCTATAAAGCGATAACTCACATCTTGCACAATTGTCGTTAAGCCCAAATATCCACCTTGAAATGAATTTCAAGGCTCATACACAAAGTACGTTAAAACGCACTAAAATCTTTACCTAGTCGTCAAAAGAGCGACTTTGTTTGTCAGCCTGGGAATTTATTCCAAGGCGGTTGCCCTCGAATGGTGCAAGATGTGAGATAAGCAAAACCGACATCCGCTAAAAATAAGTGAATAACTAAAGTTTTAAAAAATACATTTACCGCTCAAACCTTCTTCCTTTGTTTATCAGCGATCAATTATCAATGATCAATTATCAATTATCGAGACATTTGGGTCAAAAACCCCACCGTCTCTTGGCGCGCTAGTAATTGGTTAAGGTGAAAAACCCCATTCAATTACCTCTCCGGATCTCCCGGATCTCCCTCACTCTCTCACTCTTTATAAAGTAGCTTGAGACTTTATCATTTTTTCTTTTCTTTTTTAGATTAATCTAAGAAAAGGGAAAGAGTAAAAATTTTATTTATTAATTTATTTTACTCTTTCCCTTGATTCTACAAGGAGTTTAAAAGATGATGAACGCTTAACTTAATTCACAGTATATGGCGGACTGCGAGCCGCAAAATATACGATAATTTTCATAGAAATTTTTCAGCCTATAAAGAAAATTTGAAACAATTAATTGGATAAATCACGGACTATATTGAACTGAAAAGGTTCCGGCTTGAATGTATTTAAATAACCCTGATTTAAGTAAATTTCGCTTTCAGTTTGATTGAGGAGAAATCGATTAAAAAAGGCAAGACTAAGAGAACGCATTTGTGGTTGAGCTTTTGTTGGATTTGGTCCAATAAAGCTCTCGGGTACTGGTAAACCTTCTTCATTTTCTACCATTTCTAATGTTGAAAAGTGAGTCCCATTTTCCATCATTACCAGATACTTATCTTCAATTTCTAATTGTTGAAAAGGTTTAATTTGCTCTGGTAAAGCTGGAACAAAGTAATCATCAGTACCGGCAATGAATAATACAGGTGCTTGTAATTGATTTAATCCTGTTTCCCCGAATAAATGACTTGTGAGTGGATTGATTGCAATGACAGCTTTAATGCGATCGTCCTTTACAGTCAATGATTTATCGGTAGGTATTTCCAAAAGTCGGCATTGAATTAACATTGATAAGTTAAGTATTGGACGCTCTCCTACAGTTGTAGAGCAAACATCTGTAAGCTTCTCACGGCTTAATTGTGCCCCTGCAGCAGCTAAGACTGTATAACCCCCTAGAGATTGCCCTAGTACGCCAACTGCTTGTAAATTCAGGGATTGTAATTCAGGTTCAGATTTCGCACGGCGTTCTAATTCATCTAATACTGCTGTAATATCTTTGGGAAGTAACAGCAATGTATTTGGATCTGGTGGCCCTTCTAACCCATTAAAAATTTGCGCAAATTTATTAGTACTGGTATCTACATGTTCTGGTACAACAACAGCGTATCCATGGGAAGCTAAATGTTGCGCTAAATACCCAAATGTTTGACGATTTGAGGCTGTTCCATGGGAAATGACTGCTACAGGAAGTTGTTGAGATGAAGTTAACTGCTGGTTTGGTAAGTATAAATCAGCTTTTGAAACTTCCGAACGACCCGGATTTTGAAAAGGAATGGTTTTAAAATTCCAGGTATAATTACCTTTTGTACTGGGATCGAAATCAGGAGATAATACTGATTTATTACTAGCTTTTGACTGAGCAATTTGGCGAATATCTGCCGCTATTTTAGTCTGTTTTTCAAAGATCTCCTCATTTTCTTTTGTCAGCTTTAGTGCCAATGGTAAATTAATTTGAATTGTTTCTAAGGGAAACTGACGAATCACATTCATTACTGTCAATCCTTCTTCATCGCCAGCAGCGAAAATTAAAGCAGCACGCAGTGCCTTAAAACCGTTGAGGGAATTTTCTGTTTGTATAACTTGTCCCAATCGCTGAAGTAATTTAGAGCCAGCAGAGGCATAAGTAATTTGGGATATACCCACAACATCAATATCAAAGCGCGTATTCAAAAAAGACTGAAGCAATACCAGTTGCTCGTCATTTAAAAAATTATCTAAAATGCTGGTATTTTCCTTGAGTTTTCCAGTTTTCGCAACCTCTTCAAGTTCCTTAAATTCAATTGTAGATCCAATGGGGCCGTAGAAAAATTGAATGCGTTCGGCACTGTATACGGGTTGTATTGTCAGCATACTAGAGCACAATCCGAATATTGCAGCAATTAAAGTTCGGGCTTTGAAAGTACGGAAATTGTGGGTTGAAGGAAATTTCATTGTAATTGTTTAAGAGTGTGTTTAATCCTTTTAGTTCCGTCAATCTAAGAAATCAACTCAAGTAAAGTCGCTCAAACTTAATTCCTAAATAACAACATGCATTGCTTTAATCACCGGGAGAGGGAGAAGTTAAAAGTTCACTGTTAACTGTTAAACATTTACAGCCACTTGTGAAAGAGACTTTCTAGGCTTCCATCTCTTTAGTTGCTTCTCAAAAGTATTTGCATCAAGGGCATCCATATCAAATGCAACGTAAGCATCTGGACGTACTAAAATAATTCGACCAGTTTTTGCTCCCAGCTTTGTTTCAAAGTCGCCGCGATAATCTACTAGGGTGCTTGCTTTAAAGTTATGTAACTGCGGCAAACCGTTATTCAAAATTACGTATAATCTTAACATCTGATCGCCGCTGTTAAGGATTTGATCTATCTGTTTGCGTGCAGATTGGGCCTGATTTGGGTTGATAAATAAAAGCACCGTATAGCCAGGAAAGCGTAGGAGTTGATAGAGTCTGACTTGTTCGCGCGCAGCACTCATCAATTCCATATCAGGAATACGCTTTCCTGCAAGCTTACCTGCTCCTGTATCGTAACTAACTCCTAAGCCTGATAAATTTTCAGCAAGTTTTCGCTGTAGGAATGGTAAGGGAATAAAAATACGAAATAGTAATTCCCGCATTTGTCGTAACCAGCTTTGGCGCAAGAGTAAACTACGTAACAGTAAATCACTTATACGCAAGACGCGATCGCCAATCTTATGACGTTCTGTATCGTATGTATTGAGAAGATTTTGCGGTAATTCACCTTTGACTGCAAAAGCCAATTTCCAACCAAGATTAAAGGCATCTTGGATACCAGTATTCATTCCTTGACCTCCAGCAGGGCTGTGAGTATGGGCTGCGTCACCAGCGATAAATACTCGTCCCACTTGGTATCTAGGAGTTAAGCGCAATTCCGCACCCCAGCGCGATAACCATTTTGGTTGACTTAAATAAACTGGTTTTTCTAAGATAGCACTAATAGATTCCTGGAGTTCTTCAAGTTTTAGTTCGCGCTTTTTAGGTTGGTTTTGATATTTGCGATCGATAGTGACGATACGGTGGGAGCCATCATCAAAAGGTACGATGAAAGCTAAGCCTCTGTCGTTGGAGTGCTGTTCTGTTCCACCCTCTGCATGATGCCCTTCTAGATGAATATCTCCTAAAAATGCAGTCCAAGAATAAGAAGAACCATTCCAGGGTAAACCAAGATACTCTCGTACAGTACTGCGTGCGCCGTCAGCACCTACAAGATATTTAGCTTCAATATCAATTTGAGTGCAATCCTCATATTCGAATGTCGTAAAAACTCCAGTTTCAGTTTCTTGGAAATGAATAAGGCTACTACTCCGTTCGACTTCTACACCAAGTTGATTGAGACGGTGCTCTAATATTGCTTCGGTTTGAGCTTGAGGCAGAATTAAGATGTAAGGAAAGCGCGTATCAAGCCCGTACATATTCGCTCGCAGAGGATTTTGTGCATCGGCACTGAAGTCGATTCCGGGAGATGTATAACCGCGCGAGACTACTTCTTCTGCAATTGAGAGAATATCGAAAAATTCTAGGGTACGAGCGTGTACCACCAAGGCTTTACTCCGTGTAGATGGTTGGTTCCGTTGTTCGATAATTCGCACCTTAATATTACGGCGAGCAAGCTCGATGGCAACAGTTAATCCTGTGGGGCCAGCACCTACAACTAGAACATCTGTTTTTTGTGACATCAGGAATCTCCTTTTTTATTTCGAGTTATATCTTTTCCGTTTACGTCGGAATGATAAAAAGTATGTGTGAAAAAAAACTCTGTGTCCCTCTGCGTTTACCTTGGCGTAACTTTGCGTTAAAAAATATATAATTCCGATGCAGACGGATTTGATATTACAGCAGCTTGCAAACTTTTTGATTTACTGAATCTCCTTTTCATAATCAATGAAAAATTTTAGTGACGAATAAAACTAATGAGAAGCCTCCATTGACTCAGGTAAAGGAGCTAACTTTCCATCTTCCATATAAACAATTCTGTCAGCAATATCTAAAATGCGATTATCGTGGGTTACTAACAAAATTGTGCAACCTTGTTCTTTAGCCAATTTTTGCATTATATCCACTACATCACGGCCTGTTTTTTTATCAAGTGCAGCAGTTGGTTCATCTGCTAAAACAATCTTTGGTTGGCTGACAAGTGCCCGTGCTATAGCTACTCTTTGTTTTTGTCCACCAGATAAATCATCAGGATAATAATTTACTCGGTTTCCCAATCCAACTATTTCTAACATTTCCACTGACTGTTTGTGCATTTCTTGGGGAGAAATATGAGAATGAATTTCTAAACCCATTCTCACATTTTGAAGAGCTGTCAAACTTTCATGCAAATTGTGGCCTTGAAAGATATAACCGTGCTTACGTCTAGCAATTGTCAGTTCTTTTGCAGAAGCACCGCATAATTCTTTTCCTAATACATTGACGCTACCTTCTTGAGCAGAACGCAAACCACCACAAATTGTCAGAAGTGTCGTTTTACCAGAACCAGATGGTCCAGTCATAATAATTATTTCACCTGTTTTTATTTCCAGACTGATATCAAATAAAGCTTGTTTTCGGAGTTGACCTTTACCAAAATAATGGTTAAGATTCTGGATATAAATAGCTGTTTGGGAATTCATTTTAGACTTTATATTCTGGATTATAGTATTTATAAATTAGTAATTAGTAATCAACAGATATTACTTCATAAAGATTTGATAACTATTCACTGTTCACTGTTCACTGCTCACTGTTAAAACATATCTGCTGGGTCAGCAGATTGTAATTTCTGAGTAGCAAAAAATCCAGACACAGCACAAGCAATTATAGTTAAAATAAAAACAGTAATCGCTCGTGAAACTGTCATATATATAGGTAGATTTGTAGCAGCAGCAGCTAAACTATATAACCCTAATGGGATAAAAAAACCGGGAAGAAAACCAACTGTGGCAATAATTATTGCTTCTTCAAAAATTACTCCTAATAAGTAATTATTTCCATAACCCATTGCTTTGAAAGTTGCGTATTCTTTCAAGTGGGCATTTACATCTGTTGAAAGAATTTGATAAACAATAATTACACCAATAATAAAACCCATGGATACCCCAAAAGTAAATACAAAAGCAATTGGGCTTTCTTTATTAAGCACGTCTAATTCAAATTGGGTAAATCCTTCATTAGTAAGAACTTTAACATCTTCTGGTAAATATGCTTTCAATCTAGTTACAACTTCTTCAGCATCGTATCCAGGTTCAAGGTAAACTAAACCAATATTAACACTATTAGGTTTCCGCCCTGGAAACAAACGTAAAAAATTATCCGTACTGGAAAGTAAAATACCATCAAAAGCAAAGGAAGCACCAAATGAAAACAGTCCATTTACAGTAATAGTTCGTCTACCTATTTCCGTTTGAACATCTTTTCCTGCTTCAATAGTCGCAAAAACTCGATCGTATTCTCCCCTTGCTGCTTTATCAAATAAAAAGGTATCCGGTAATTGCATTTTATCGAGTTGTGCGTTAGCTTCGGGTATATCTAAGGCGGGTATTTGTGGATTAAATCCAATTGCTTGTACTTGAACCTTTTTCCGCGTTTGCGGATTTCTCCACGTAACTCCTCCGATATACATAGGCTCTGCTGCTTTAACTCCGGGTACATCGGATGCCTCAAATAGCCTATTTCGCGGAAATGTAGATAAATTCAGAGTACTTTTGGCTTGAGAACTAATTAAAACAATATCCGAAACCACCGCACGATTTAGCTTTGTATTACTTTCAAACAACGAAGCTTGAAAGGCTAGTTGCATGAACATGAGAATATCAGCAAAAGCGATTCCTGAAATTGCCACAAGAAACCGTCCTTTGTGACGTGAAAGTTGCAACCAACCCAAGGGAGTACGGCGTTGAAGTTGTTGAATAAATCCCAGCATGATGATTTTAAATCTTAAGTTACTACTGTATCAAACAACAATTGAAAACAGTCTCTGTGTCACTTTGCGTTAACCTCTGCGAAACTCTGCGTTTAAATAATTCATAACTCAAAAATAGCTTTTACTTGCAAATTAGTTAACTTTGCAGCTTTTTGACTAGATTCCTCATCTAATCGCACTCTAACTTCTATAACTCTGGCATCAATATTTTCACTAGGATCTGAATTGATTACATCTTGTCGCTGCACTTGCCAACCGATAGAATCAACTTTACCCTTCAAATCAACATCCACAGAATTACTAGTAATCCGCACATTTTGACCTTCTTTTATTTTACTAATATGAGATTGATAAACTTCAGCTAATACCATCATCTGTTGAACTTTTCCTAGCTCAACGATTCCATCACTAGAAGCTGTTTCTCCAGCTTTACTATTGATTTTCAAAATTACACCATCTCTCGGTGCTTTAAGTAAAGATTGCTCGAAACTGGCTTTTGCTTCTTTTTCTGCTGCTACTGCTTGTCTCAATTCAGCTTTTGCTGCTGTTACATCTACTGGGCGAATTTCGGCAATTTGATCGAGCGTTGCCCTTGCCGAACTAATTTGCTGAGTGCTTGCATTTTGAATCCGATTGAGAACTGCTTTTGCTTCCTGAATTTGTCTATTTCCCGTACTCGTGATTCTCCCGAAACTAGCCTTGGCTTCGCTGATTTGTTTACTACCAGTAGCTTTTGTTCTTGCTAATACAGCTTTGGCTTCATTCAATTGTTCAATTATGGTATCTACAGTCAAGCGCCTTGTATCGTATTCAGACTGAGCAATTGCACCTGCTTTGTATAATCCCTCGTAACGACGTAATTCTACTCGAGCATTATTTAGTTCTGCTTCTAATCTTTTAATGGTTGCTGCTTGAGCTTTTTTATCCCCTTCTAATTGGGCTTCTAATCTTGCTATAGTAGCCCGCTGTGTCGCTGTATCCCCTTCTAATTGTGCTTCTAATCTAAATAGGGTTTCTTGTTGTGCTCTTTCTTCACCTAAGGATTGTGCCTGAATTCTGGCAATTTCAGCTTTCTGCGCGTTTATTTCTCCAGTTTTCGCACCTGCTTGAACTTTCGCTACATTAGCTCGAGCAATCTCTACCGCTTCCTTGGCTTGTTCATGTGCTGCTTTAAGTTTGTTGCTATCATCGAGAATTGCAATTACTTGTCCTTTTTTTACCTCTTCCCCTTCTTTTACTAATAGTTGAGCTATTTTATTTCCTTGCCCCCCTCCTTGCCCGGATGAAGATGCAGCAAGCTGAATTACTTCGCCTTCTGGCTCCAGTCTTCCTAATGCTGTCACCGTCTTTATTTCGGGAATAACTACTTGTTTCTCTTGTTTCTCGGCTTGTAATACTTGGTTTCTGATAATTTGAGACAACAGCACTCCACCCATTAAGAGACTTAGGCTAACACCAAGTATGACTACTCTTCGAGGCTTAATTTTCGGTAATATCAAGAATGTGTTATTCAACAGAATTAACCTCCAATAAAATAAAAGTAAACTGAATCGTTCAACTTCCCTGGTTCTATACTAAACAGTATAGTTATCTTAGTCAAGATATTTGATCTAATACCTGGGATAGAATTTATTGACGATCGATCTCTTCCTTACGATGAAAAAAATACCTACATTCATTACCTTGAAGATTCTCAATCAGCCTGGAATTTCAGGTATTTTCCTTCCCTTGTATATCGCAAAAGTCTTAATAACCATGGGAAGTGGAGAATGGTGTGTGAAAAACTTCTGAACACAGAAAAATTAAGTAAATTGATTTTACTAGTTAACATCTGATAATGAGTAGTAAAATCAAAAAACGTAATACATGGAAAAATGATGGAAAAAACATCTTCCGCCAAAATGCGGAAGTGCACGATACAAAAGATTTACGGACAATATCTTTATCTTTTAACTGATTCCTTATTATATTAATCAATATGCAAAATAAAAAAAGAACTATTAGAAAAGCTAATCAAAATAATTTAGAGACTTCCCAGTCGGCAGAAAAAGTTGAAGCGATTTTACAAGGTGCGATGCAGGAGTTTTTGAGGCATGGCTTTGCTGCAACCACAATGGACAAAGTCACAGCAGCCGCAGGAGTCTCGAAAACTACTGTTTACAGCTATTTTCAGGATAAGGAGAAATTATTTATTGCTTTGATTGAGCGTTTAATTTCAACTTGCGGGGGTGCATTTGATCGGTTAAACCCGGAAATGTTCCAACGGCAACCTAGGGAAGTTTTAACTTTTTTAGCAAATAATTTATTAAATCAATTTAGTATAAATATTAGCGATACGCCAGAATTTCTAGATTTAATGCGTTTAATGATTGGTGAATCTGGAAGATTTCCAATGCTGGCGCAGTATATGGCTTCCAATGTAGATAAAAAGTTTCTTCAAGTTGTGAGTGAGTATTTGCGGGAGCATCCACAATTGCAACTCACCGATGCAGAAGCGACAACAAGGATATTCATGGGAGCTTTAGTGCATTACAGCATGATTGAGTATATGCTTCAGGCTGGGGAAATTATGCCAATGGAGCGAGAAAGATTGGTTGATTGTTTGGTTTATTTGATCGTTGGGAAGCCAAAAGCGGATGAAGATAAGTATAGTGCAATTAGAGAAAAAACCACACGACGCAAACGCTCTAGCTCTGGTAAGTTTGAGCGAGATTATCAAGAAGCAAAACACGTGCGCTCCCTACGACTCACCAATACTGCTTGGAAAAATTTAGATGCACGAGCGCAACAAAATAACTTGACTCGCAGCGAATTTATTGAACTTTTAGCCCGGGGAGAGAAGTTTGATTGATTTTGGTAAGGTTATTTCTGTATATACATGGATATTAGATTGTGAATTTAAGTTTCATCATCATCTTCTTCTAAATTGAAAGCACTAATATAATCTCGTACTACTCGTTCAAAAAATAGAGGAGCAGGTAATTTTGTCCATTCATTGAAATGCCCGTATCCGTAGCGGAGAGATTCGATAAAGCCAGCGATATGATCTGGGTTATCTTTTTCTTGACGTAGTGTAACTACAATTTCCAAAGGATTTGGTGTAGCCCATTGACCAGTATAAGGTTTTTGTTCTTCAATATATTTGATTGTTTCCCCTGCTTCATTTTTCACTGTTTCATCAGTTTCTTTATCCTTCAAAGTTTTGTCTAGTTCTACTTCACGATAGCAACTAAAACCTTTTTGTTTTTGATTTGTTGTTTTTTTACCAATAGAAAGATAATTAATACAACCAGTTTTATTTTCTAAATTTAGCTTATATAAACCAGTTGGACTAGATGGAACTGATAATTCTATTCGTTCATTTTCGTTTTCTTCTAATTCTTGTCTGCTTCTAATATCTTCTCTAAATGTTTTAGCTAAAACTTTGCGTTTATCTTCAATTATTCCCGGTGCTAAATCTTGCCTAATACGAACAATTCTTGCTCCTTTCCAATTATCTTGCATATATTGTTTACTATTTATATCTATATTTGAAAGATTCATTTTGCGATCGGTTAACCACTCCCAAAGCTTTGCACAATTTGAAGAATCAATCATTACAACAGGATTTTTACTAGCACTCACTGAATTAGAAATAATTTCATCAACAAATTCTTGAAAGCGTTGTTTTCGCTCTCCATCATCTTTTCCTAAAGAAATAGGAGAAATAGCTGATAAATCAAAAAGTGCTTCAGTAAAGAGTTTCCAATCGCTTATAGTGAATTGTCTACTGTTAGGTTCTTCATAACAAAAACACATTTCACTAAGTCCGGTTTCAACATTAGTTCTAATAGCTATTGGTAGAAAAGTTCTTTCCAATCTACCAGTGCTACGACCAGCATTTTTACGTTCTATAGTGATAGCAATAATTTCTTTTGGTCTATCTTCGGGTTCAATTTCACTAAACCATTTATCGACTTTTTCTTTTACATTATCTATACGACCAGAATGTGCCCAAAGTAATTCTTTTATTGATGTTTGAGCGCGAATAATGAATTCAGATATCTTAATATCACCAGATTTTACCCAAATTTTTGGAGGAAGAAGAAACTGTACGCAGCTACGACCAATTGATCCTAATGCTTGACGAGTTGCTGGTTTATTTACTAAGTCATCATGAGCTTTTTTACTGCTATCATTAGGATCTGGATAAAAGTCACTTGCTAAGATTAAACTGAATTTTGGACGACTTATTTCTCTGATTTGTTCTGCTATAGGAGTGCAAGCTTCTATTCGTTTTGATAATCTTTGTCTATTTTTTAAATTACTTCCAGGTAAAGCTATTTTTGCTCCATGAGTATTTTCTGGAAGTCGCTGTAGCTGTATTTCTAATGTATCTCCCCACAGCATACTAATTACTGCTTTTAAAAGCCGAGCAGTTCCATTCGCAGAATTTTCATAGAAAATAATTAGCAATGGTTTTTGATTAGGATATAGACGCTGTATGGCTTGTTGATTGGCTTTAATTAATTCGTTTAATTTTTCTATTTGCTCTTTTCTATCTTTTACTTTATCACTGAAGCGTAAATTTTCAATTCCTTTTTTACTCAATTCAAAATCAAAATGTTCTTTTAATAACTGATTAATTTCTCCATCTTTCAGTTCTTCACAATATTGTGGTGTAAAGTCAGAAACATCTTCATTTTCTAAAGATTCTAAAATAGCACTGAAGGCAGTAGGAGTATTAATTGTTCGGGAAGCACTAATATCTTTAGGATGAGATTTTCCTCTACCAAATTTAACCTTAGAATAATCATCAAAAGGTACTATTCCTTTAGTTTCAAAAATATCAGCTATCGCTCTAAAAGCTTCTAGTTTATCTTTTTCTGGAACACCTGCATCAATACCATGTTTTTTCTGCTGAAGACCATTACGATAAGTTAAAAGGACTTGACAATCATCTGTTGAAGCTTTTTTTCCAAGAATTTGGTCAGCATTAGAAATATTTAACGGTAAATTTAATTCACGCTGTAAAACCGAAAAAGCATCATCTGGTTGCCATTCATATTCACCAGTGTCTTTATTTTTACGACGATAGAGTTTAAAATTGAAAATGCGATCGCCATGATTTTTAGAGAAAACGAAGCCATTGATAGAACTGCGATCGAAAGCTTTTTCTTTGATGTCACTTAACCAACGTCTTTTAGAAACATCTATTTTTATCAATGGTTGAGATAGTGAAGGACGAGTAACAAGTTTTAGCTCAATATATAAACTAAATAATCCTTTATTATCTATAGAAATTTGATTAGTGATTAATTCAACAGGATTTGTTTGTCCGCTAGAAATAATTCGTTTAATTCCTCCTAATCCTTGAAAAATTTCATGTCCTGCAATTAATCTAGTTAAGTAGTTTGCTAATGCAGGATAAGAAAACTTCTCATGAGGTGGTTTTGCTGTACTGCTACCTTCATGTTGCGACCAAGGGAGTATTTCAGATTTAAATTTTTTGACAGATAAGAGTTTATCTTTTTCTTGTAATTCTCTAAGTTCTTCTATTAAATCTTCTGAAACACTTTCTTTTCTGAGAAAGCGAGCAAAGTTATTTTCTAGCCAATCGTTAAGAATTGGTTTTAAATCTCTGGTAATTTTGTTTTCATTTCCACCATCGATATAAGCGAAGTTTTGTTGTTTTTGCTTGCTTATTGCATATTGATTAAGACCCATATCCGGCTGCATTGTACATACGTTAGATAATTTAAATTCTAAATAACTCCTTAAAGAAGCGTAAGGTAGATTTTTAATATTGTTTAATTCTTTGTTAATTAAATGAAATTTAGCTAATGCTTCTTTACTCCAACAAATTGTAAAACCATTGACTTTAACAGGTGGTAGATTATCGGGAATTTTGAAAGCTTGTATGATTTTTCCCAAAGTTTTAGCATCTCCTAATTGAACATAGAGAATTTTATTATCTTGATTGATGTTCATTTCAGAATTATTTGGATTAGTTTTAGTCATGATGAGATTCCCCTAATAATGTTGTTAATTTGTTATTTCTGTAGAGATGTTTGTTGCAATTATTTTCTACATATCGTATAAATCATCATAATCCTCAAAACCGTCTTCTTCATATACTGATTCTTCCGAATTAATTGAACTTTTAGGGTAATTGACTCTTTTAATTCGCTTTAAAGGTTCGAGAAAAGCACCGTAAAGTTCTTGGTAAATTTCTCGAATCAAAGAATCGGGATGGGTGACACATTCTTGTAGAATATCCCGCATTTCAACTAGCATACTATCACGAGGAGAGTCGGTTTTATCTTTTGCTGATTGTGGTGCCCAAGCTGCATCGATAAAGTATACTGCTACAGGGCAACCATTTCGCATTCCTCGACCAATTGTTTGTAAAATGGCTACCATCTGATTGGCTGTGAAGGGTTTAAATAGCTCTTCACCTAACCGACTTGCCATTAATGGTTCTTGCAGCAATCTTCTAGCTTCACGGTAAATATTTGACCTAGCACTATTCCAAGCTTGATAAATGTCTGTTAATTCTTGTTTTGGGGAAAATACATGGCTATCAAATTTCTGAGTAGCACGACCGGCTAAACTAGATAAAAGTTGGGTATCGTCAGTGGTAGGATGAGGACGAGTAAGGAAGTAAATCGAACCAATTGCAGCATCTCTTTCTCTCTCACCTTTGGTAAATACGATATTAACTCCACGACCAATTGCTAACATTGGAAAGATGATTAAGTCGCAATTCTCATCGTCTCCTAAAGATTCGCATTGAGAAGTAGTAACATAATTTTCAGGTTTTTCTCCTTCTTTGAGGTATCTTACAACAGCCTTGGTACGTCTACCAATTTCTGGATAATAGCGGTCTAAAAATAGCTTAATTTCTCTTACTTGTTGATAACCATTTACTACAAAAGCTGCTTTGCGATGAATACCATATTTCACGTCAAAATGTCTAATAGATTTCCTAACTTCGGAATTTTCACCATTTTCTACTAAATGTTTAACCATTTCTAATAGATTGCGATCTCTTAATTCTCCGCCTCCGCTATAACGTAATGGTTCATTATTCCTGTCTTTGTCGCAGAAATATTGAAAATAATATTGACTTACATTTGATGAATTAGATTTATCTTTTTTTTCTTTTGGTTTTAAAATATAGTTTGGATAAACATCAACATGATAAGCAGGACTTGCTTCTAAATAAGAAGTAGCTGAAGTCATTAATATTGCTGGTACATTTTCTCTACCATCTGCTTCTAATAAGCGATTAAATCGATGCATTAACATTCTAGGAGTTCCGACAAAAGTGACGTATGAAATTTCAACGTTATTAGAATTATTACGATTTGTTTGAGCATTTTTTAAGTTGTATTTGACTCCAGAAAGTAAACCGATAAGATTTTCAGGAGTAAAGCGTCGTAATTGGGGTGAAAAAGGAGGGTTTAATATTGGTTCTTTAATTAAACCTTCTGCTACCATTGTTCTTGTTTCGGAAACGGTGCGTTGATAGCCTAAAATAACGAAGGAAATAGCTATTAATAAAGGAATTACTTCTCTAGTTAAATGTGGTGCTTCTTTTTCAGGAAAACAAAGTTCAATAAATAGTATTCTTATCTTTTTAACAATTTCGTCTCGCTTTTGAATTAAATTTTCTGCTAAATAACGACGTAGAAGTTTTGTCAGTTCTTTCCAATCATCTGTCAGCTGATTTTTACTAACACCCAATGTACGAGAACATAAATCCTGCTTGAAATTTTTTAAAGCTGTTTCTGTACCAGTCCGATCGTAAAATGCATTGTAAGCGGCAGATGTCCAATATTCAGTCAAAGCATGATTTTTTGTAAAACCTTTGATTATTTCTGCTGTATCAGCTTCATCTCTTTGAGAATAAGATTTATTTTCCTCAAAACCTTCTAAAATTTCACTAATTATCCGCGATACTGTTAACAAATTACCTTCAAATCGTTTTTGAATTCGAGGATGAATATTCAATAACAAGCTGACAAGAGTTGTATTGTGATTGCCAAACTCAGCCATGTTACGACTATAAAGTTCGATGGTACGATCTGCTAATCGATAGGTTTCTGTTCTTGCTAAAGGATTATGAACTTGCTCTAAAATTGTTCGATGCACAGAGTCATCTGCACCTGAAAGATTTAATTTTGCGACTCCGTAAGCATCTAGATTCGACTGAACCATATCTGCTTCATCAAAGATAACCAAATCGAAATTTCTCGCAATTAATTCAAAGTAGCGAATATCCTCGTCAATCCCTTGTAATGGTACATTAGTATCCATCGATCTGATATGTCCAACCCAGACATCAGCATCAATCAAGTCTCGAGGAGCTTTATTCCTTCCGCACATTGTCCATAAGGGACACAGATATTCTTTAGTTTTACCGTCAGATGAATTCTGTAAAATGCTGCTACATGGAGCATTACCAAAACCCCATAAGGAAGTTTCTGTAGTTGAGAAAGCAGGAAGCAAACAGTTAGAAGCAAAATTATCTGCACCATCAAGGGTATAAGCAAAACCACCTTGTTTTCCCGAAGCAGCAATTGTTTCGGCAATCCTGTCAGCGTGAGTACGTCTAGTAGTAGGATTTTGTCCGACTAACATCCCTACTTTGATTCCATGAAATTTCAAATCGGCCATATACTGTCTGGAAACTTCTATAGAAGGAAAAACCAACATAACTTTGTAGCCATTTCTTCCTAACCAAATTGCAATCAGCATCAACATTGTGGTTTTTCCCGCACCAGGTAAACCGATTAAATGCTTAATTCCCGATAATTCAATGGTTAATGTTTCTTCTCGCAAACCTTGATTTACTTCTGGTACTAGCACTTCAAAATGTTCAAACCGTTGAGTCCAGTTACCAAGCCGTCTTTGGGGATATTGTTTATCCCTTTTATCCATTTCTTCAGCAATCTGACGCAGTTCCTCAAGAGGAATCGAAATATTACCCCGTGGCTGTCGATTTATATCGTGAGTTTTGCGACTGGCTAAGGGTGTAGTAATAGGAGAAATCGGTAAACGGGTTGATGTCGCTCTGTCTCCTAAAGCGATCGCCATTTGCTCTTGAGGGTTAGCGAATTTTCTACCGTGGAATCTATAATCCATGGGTGCAGCCAAAATTTCTCGCGCTTTTGTAATATTAGGATCTTCTAAAAAATCGGTTCTTTCAAATTTCAAAGTTTGACTATCGATTTCATAGATTCCTTTACTCTTTAGCTGATAATAATGGTCGTTGTAAAGTGCTACTGCGTATTCTAAAGAACTTTTAGTTACATAAGCCAAAGACATCTGACGTAAATTAAAAATGGCTTGTCGTGTGGATTTTAATATCGGTGCATTTAAAACGCTTGTCATTCCCGACATAATTACAGGAGCATATTCGAGAGACTTAACTCCGATAAATTCCTCCATAAGAACACACAACCAACAAATGCGATCGTATGCCAACCAAAAATTAGGCTTAATTCGCATAATTCCCCTCTTGTATGTTTTCTATAACCGAAGACACCGACATTATTTTTAAGCTTTTAGCATCACTTTTTTGGTTCAGTAATGAATTAACAGTAGAAATATATCCCGGATAGTCTTCAATCAATTCATCAGTAATAGCAATTATTCTTTGACTGTAATGAATTAATCCACCAATACTACGATTGAGTTTTAACGCTAGTAATACAGGGCTGCGATAAGATTTAGCATCTATTCCGATAGTAGAATCGTTAATTGAGATATCACATTGGTCTGATTTTGGGTAAAGTTGAGCGTCTAAACCATAGGTTTTTGCTTCGTCAAAAATTGCCAATTCATCAATAGCAGGAGCAGTCCAATAAGCTAATATTTGTGGTATAGCTACTAATAACCGTCCGTCTTTCGGATTTAACCGTTCCCCTATTTGTGGCGGGTATTTACTATTACACTGGCGAATCGGACAATAATAATCATCCGGATAACTTTGTCGATTTGCATGAGGGCGCATCAAAGTCCCACAGTGAGCGCAGCGCAGAGCATAACCATGAATTAACCATGCTTCTGGAACATAGTCGAAAAACTCTCTGATTGTTTCTTGTAAAGAGGTCAGATTTTTATCTACCAAATAATCTAAAAGTTCTCTTTCACCAATCAGCGATCGCCTTCCTATAATTTCCCGTAATGCAGTATAAGCATGATGCTGCTTTCTTTGCCCCAGCCTTTCTGTAGCTTCTTGAAGTCTGGAATACAAACGATGCTCGATAACGTTATCTTCACCAAAGCTACCGGAAATATTGGCAATTTCAGCACAATCTGGTGTCGGTACTCTCAAATCAAAATCGATTAATTTGACGTTACTAAAATCAAATTCCGACTTGCGAAAAATTTCCAAATTCCATTTTTCATCTTCAAGACTATATCGAGAACGTTCCAATACATCATGAACGCAAGCAGCATTATCGCATTTTCCTTCTTCTAAATACAAACGACCAAGCTTACACATAGCCGAATGCAATTCTGACGGTAATCTTTCATCCTGTCTGACAATTTCTCTACCCGTTAGCACCGTATTGTATTGACGTAATATTCCCTGAGCAAGCAAGATTACAGCATCTTTAGCCAAAGTCTGATTGTTCTTATCTTCTCGCTTCAATAACAGATTATTACTGAAATTACCTTCATTATCTCTTTCAGCTAGAATTTGCTGCTCTAATTCAAAGTCATTCCAAGAACATAAAACTTCTGCGATCGCTACTAAAGTCCAACCTTTTTTTAACAAAAGTAAAGTTGCTAATCCTTCTAATATCTGACGAAAGCCGAATTTTTCCCCCTTTGGCTGCGATAAGATTTTTCGCGATCGCCATGAACGAATAGTTCTGAGTCTAGGGGGTTCAACGGATAAATTCAATTCTTCAATCTTATGCTGTAGTTCCTCCAAAACAGCTTCTGCTGTACCTTGCCAATCATGAATATTATTAAAATACATTTTTTACATCAATCAATGTAAACACTATATGATGTTAGCGCAGAAAATGCAAATTGGACACAAGGATTGTCCGCGATAGTTGGGATACTGAATGAAATAATCGCGAATTTAGCTCGTAATTTAGAATTAAGGATTATGTTAATTTGGACTGCTGGTAAATTTTCTGCAATTTTTTTTGTATATACATGGATAACTTTATTTTCTTTATTTAGCTCTAATTTTCTGAGAAATGATAAGTTGTATGAGGGTGTTTGTTATTAAAGGAAAATCTCTGTGACTAATCTTCCACAAGCACGAATGTTGCTATCGCACAATTTTGATATTTCTGAGGATATTCTCCCAGGGTTGAGTCGAGAAGAATTCGCTCAAGTATTTATAGATGGATTGCAAGATGTGGCTAAGTGTCGATTGGTGAATAATCACCACTGGATTGTTGAAGTATTATTTGATGCCGATAAATATTCTTCTATACAGATGGGAGAATATTATGCAAATACTTTAGCGAAAGTACGTAGCAGTCAAATTAAAAATGGTGAGAAACAGCCGCATATTTTGATTTTAGGTGGAATCAAAACTACCCCAGCGATGAGTAGCTCGCCGGATTCTTTACAAACTGGAGAATGGGGGGTTGATGTAGTAGAAACTGCCGATGCAGATAGTTTTTTAACTGCACTGAATTGGGAAAATATGATTGCAGACAAGCCATCTGATAATATTTTTAAAGTGGAATTGAAATAATAGGTTTTAATATATTTAGTTGAATCAAACTACTTAATTTTAAGATACTAATATCTATCATGAACTTACCAAATACTCTCCAAAAACCAGCTTTTTTACAAAAACTACAGTGGGTATTCGATCCTGTAGGATATATGGAAGGTGCCGTTGAGAAATATCCCGATATTTTTACTGGTGAAGTTGTTGGTTTTGGTGACGATCTTATATTTGTAAATCAACCAGAAGCAATTCAGGAAATTTTAACTAATGATAGAAAAAAATTTGCTGCTCCTGGTAGAGTAAATAAAATTTTGCAACCCTTGCTAGGGGATTATTCAGTTGTAATGTTGGATGGAGAGCGACATAAGCGACGAAGACAATTGTTAATTCCTCCTTTTCATGGGGAAAGAATGCGAAATTATGGACAATAGATTTGTGATATTGCCGAACAAGTTTTTCAAAAATTACCTACAGATAAACCCTTTATAACTCGAATGGTAATGCAGGAAATTTCAATGCAAGTTATTTTGCAAACAGTTTTTGGGTTGTATGAGGGAGAGCGTTACCAACAGATTAAAGAGTTAATGGCAAAGATGTTGGATTTATTTCGCTCGCCATTTTCTTCGAGTTTTCTGTTTTTTGAATTTTTACAACAAGATTTAGGTGCTTGGAGCCCTTGGGGTAAATTTGTAAGGCAACGTGAACAAGTTGATGAATTAATATATGCAGAAATTGCCACACGTCGAAATGATTCCGAACAAAAAGGTGCTGATATTCTTTCCTTACTGATGGAATCGCGATACGAAGATGGAAACGCAATGAGTGATAAAGAATTGCGCGATGAATTAATGGCTTTGTTATTTGCAGGACATGAAACAACGGCTACAGCAATGTCTTGGGCATTGTATTGGATTCATCATACAGCAGGTGTGAAGGAAAAGTTATTAAAAGAACTTGATGCTGTTGATGATTTTTCTGACTTAATGGGTATTTCGCGCTTACCATATTTAAGTGCTGTTTGCAACGAAACTTTGCGGATTACTCCGGTAGCGATGTTAACTTTCGCTAGGGAAGTTAAAGAATCTGTAGAAATGTTAGGCCATAAATTGTCAGCTGGACAAATGCTTTTTGGTTGTATGTATCTTGAGCATCATCGTGAAGATTTGTATCCACAACCGAAGCAATTTAAACCAGAGCGTTTTTTAGAAAGACAATTTTCTCCTTACGAGTTTATGCCATTTGGTGCAGGTGCCCGTCGTTGTGTTGGGGATGCTTTGGCGATGTTTGAAATGAAGCTGGTTTTAACAACAATTATGTCACGCTATGAATTTACATTGGCAGATAATAAACCAGAGTTGCCGCGTCGTCGAGGAGTGACTCTTGCTCCTGGAAATGGGGTGAAAATTAAAATTACTGGGGAAAGAAAAGGGAGTAATAAGTAATAAGTAATAAGTAATAAGTAATAAGTAATAAGTAATAAGTAATAAGTAATGAATGATGAGTTAGGAGTTAGGAGTTAGGAGTTAGGAGTTAGGAGTTAGGAGTTATAGCATAAAACGTTCGACTATATAATAAGTAATTAGTCACATATCTTGCACCTTAAGGATAATTAGCTAAATAATAAATTTAATTGTCAAAAAATAATACCATCCAACTACCGTGAGATTTTCAGTCCATTTTAATGGACTTTTGCTATTATACTGGGACTTGCAGTCCCAGGCGGGTAAAAAGTTGTTGAATGAATAGTAATTATTTTTACAATATTTTTTTAGTGCAAGATGTGAATAGCCGCACTTGATATTATTCATCAAATCTGAACCCTTTAATTAGCTTCTAAGAATTTTTAATCTATTTGAGATTCGTTGTCGCTAAAATTAGATTCAAGTATATCGTCTAGAACTTCAGGTATTAATGCATCCGATTTTACTTCATCCTTATTCTGGATTAACTTTCCGATTTGAGATATTAAATCTCCTAATTTACCTTCTTCTAGTAAACCATTAATTACAGAAATACCACTAGTGGATAAAAGTAATTTATTAATATCTTCAACGCCTTTCCCATTATTATTAGCACCTGGAAATGAGTAAATTCTGGTATTTCCTATAACTCCTGGTTGTGGTGCTAAAGAGGCTACTATTTCTGGTAGTTTCTCTGATAATTCTGGCCAAACAGTGGTAATGATTTTAGCGCTTAAACTAGCATTACTAATACTGTTTTCAGCTGTAATCTTTGCTTGGATACCTTCTGCTTCTGCTAAAGCCCTATCGCGCTCGGCTTGTGAGAGAATACGAATTGACTCGGCTTCTAATTCTGCGGCTTCTTGAGCAATTTCTGCTTGTTTGCGACGGCGAAAAGCGTCGATTTCAATCACTTTACGCTCGCCAATATCCCTTTCTTGGGCTTGTTGTTCGGCGACAATTACAGATAAACTTTTATTACGTTCGGCTTTTTCGATTTCACCGGCTGTTTTTACGGATTCTTCGGCTTGGATTTGCTCGGCTTGC
This sequence comes from Rivularia sp. (in: cyanobacteria), assembly GCA_050042755.1. GTDB lineage: Bacteria > Cyanobacteriota > Cyanobacteriia > Cyanobacteriales > Nostocaceae > Rivularia. Next base: position 5,748 of record JBHJJJ010000368.1, on the reverse strand, counting down.
GCTAAAAAAGTTTCTCGTTTTTTGTTCGCAATCGATATCGCTAAGTCTTCCTGTGCTAGTTTTGCTATTTTTTCTGACTCTGCTATCTCCACTTGTGCTCGTAATTGGTTAGATTCTACTGTCTGCTGACGGGTAATTTCGGCGACTTCGGCTTCTTGTTTTTGCTGGGTTTGGGCTATTTGTGCGACTTTCTCCGATTCTGCTATTTGTACTTGTGCTTGCAACTTGTTAGATTCTAATGTCTGTTGACGAGTAATTTCGGCGACTTCGGCTTCTTGTCTTTGCTGAGTTTGTGCTATTTTTAGCTGTTTATTACGCGCTTCTAGGGCAATATTGGCTTCAATTTGGCTTTCTTGTACCGACAATTTTTTGCGAATTTCTTCTTCTTCAACGGATTTATCCTGTAAAATCTTGCTGCGGAGGGTGGCTGCTGCTTCTTTGTCTTTAGCTTCCTGAATTTCCCTTTCTCGCTGTGCTGTCAGCGCTTCTACTTGCAATTTCTGCTCTAATTCGGCTGTTTCTTTTTCTTGAGCAATTTGTAGCGATCTTTTTTGAGCGTCTAATTCTTTCTGCTCTATGGCGACTTGGGTTGTCAATTCGACTTCGCGCTTTTGTTGGATTGAACGTTGAATGGTTTCGGTACGCAAACGCACCCCTTGAGCATCAAAGAAGTTATTGGTGTCGTAGGTGTCGCTTTCTTCTATTTCTGAAATTGCAATGTTATTAAGAGTTAAACCGACTTTCTTTAAATCTTGCTGAGTCAAGTTTAAAACTTCTTCTGCAAATCCTAACTTGTCAGAATCAATTTCTGCTAATGTTTTCTTTTTCGCAGCGGCTCTAATCGCATCATCCGCACGGGTTTCTAGAGCTTCTTTGATATCTTCCCCGGAAATTTTCCCCTGTCTGGAAAGTCGTGCTGCTGCAATCAACACATCTTCCTCACTGGCAGTGATGCAGACATAAAAAGTTACCCGCATATTAGCCCGGAGGTAATCTTGAGTACGAACTGCTAATTTACCAGTACGTTCGACGTTAATCGAAATTTCCCGCAACGGTACCCTTGTCAGTTCGTGAAATCCGGGCACCACAAGACAACCGCCATTAAGAACTACCAGTTTCTTTTTAATGAAAACACCACCAGTTCTGACAAATGCTTCGTTATTGGGAGTAATTACATAAATTCTCGTATAAGCAAAAACACTGGCAATCAGGAGTAAAATTAAAGCCCCAACTATCCCAGGGAAAATCAAATTTCCCCCGACTTGAGCAAGAATAGGTTTAGTGGAGATTTGAGAAATATTAGGGGATATTGATAGCGTTTTTTGACTAATTAATAAAGGCGATGTGGATGTATGATCGCCGACATTGCACAACTGGGCGGTAGAGGTAGTTGTGCTTGGTATTGGTAATGATGCAATAAAATTTAACCAAAATAGCATATTCTTCGATTCTTATTTTTGATTTGTAACCCTGAGCCAATGTTGAACATCTGGAGTATCTTTGGCGATCGCAAAATAAACGTCTTGCTGCCTATCAATTACAATTACTTTTTCGCCGTGATGGGGGATGACTGTTGCCCATTCGGGGATAGTGGCATTAATCGTGACTAAATTGCCAAATTTATCGATCACATCTACTTGGCCGATTCTGCCTCTTTTTTCTACAGGAATAGTCGCAGAGCTAACGGTACCGTTACGGCCAATTATGCGATCGCTACTGGTATCCTCGCCAAATTCTGCAAAAATTTTTCCCATCGGCCGCGCGATCGCTCCTCCAGTAAATAAACTGATAAACAGCGACAAAACTAACACAATTAAATTCCAACCGCCACTGGGAATTTGATTAAGGAAACCCCCCAACCAAACATTTAACATCCAGCCAAACAAGCCCCATAAACTCAAATCGATTGCTAGTAATAAAATTAAAGGCGCTTTACCAATTCCCGCCCATCCCAGAAAAGATCCCAAATTAAAATTACTTCCACCATCTAAATCCAAGTCAGCATCGACATCGGCATCAATATCGATATCTTCGTCTCCTCCACCAGAGACAATTACAAATAGAAATAATAAGACTCCCATGCCCAAAAATATCCAGTAGGGCAAGTTAGCTGGGTTAAACAGCATAATTAGTTCGTAAATGATATTTGACTGGCAGTAATTATAACTAAAAATATATTTTAACTATTTTGATCTTGACAAGGTGGGAAAAATAACAGTTGTTTACAAGTAAGTTGATTGAACCACTAATGAGTGGTCTGTCCCATTAAAATTGACGGGTTAGTGTAGGGAGGGGGTAGAGGGGGAAGATGGGGTAGAGGGGGTAGAAAAATAATATACACATCATAATTAATGGGACAGCCCACTAGTAGTACATTTCATTAATTCTGATGGGTTGTCGAGACGTTATATATAACGTCTCCCTACGTTTGAAAGAAAACAAATCCGTCTAAATTTATGCAGTTAACTACTAGTAGTCTTTTCATTAATTCTGACTGGTTGGTTTTCTCCGTAACGTCGCAAGACGTAGCAGTGCTACGTCTCTACATTCCATCAGAATAAACACAAAATTTCTTCTCCTTTTTCTTCCCCCTCTCCCCCTCTCCCCCCTCTCTTCTTTACTCTTTACTCTTTACTTGAAGCAAATCAAGATGAATTACCACGAACCTGTATTCTTGAGAATAGGTGAAAACTCTGGAACTGACCAATGCAATGGAAGGCTGTTTTCAACTCGATAGCCCTTTAGCAAATGAAAGCGTAATAACCTCTCGGCTCCGGCATAGGTTCTAACTTCAGCACCTTCCCAAATCACTTCCGCTGTACCTGTGAGATACAGCAAGTCTCCACTATGGAAGTCCACAAATAATAATCCTGCATGAGGATTCAGTTCCAAATTACCAAAGGTATTGAAATGGCTATTGCCAGAAAAATCGGGAACGGTTAGCGTATCGTCACCATCTATCCTTACAAAGCCCGGTTTACCTCCACGATGAGAAACATCAACGCCGCTGGCAAGCCCTGCTAACTCATCTTGATAAGCTGTTGCAATAAAGAAGGTGTCGGCTGTTGCGATCGCCTCTCGTAAGGTTGCTGAAAATGTGGTAATTTCATGAATGAGCTTGGGAATTGTTGCATCGAATTCGACCAATTCAAACATTCGAGATTGAATGTATTGGGGACAGTTACCAAAGCTTTGCTTCACCTGTACTTCAAAGCCTGTCTCATCTATTGCACTCACAACTCCATTCATTCGGTTGCGACGGCGGCTATGGAGTTCAATACCGAGTAAACCAATATCGATTCCATGTGCGAGAGTAGTATTCATGGGATCCCCAAACAGGGGTTTGACGTTAACTCGGAGGGTATGCTCATCTGTAGAGGATAAAAAACCTGGTTCTCCCACTAAAATCGATGCCCAAGGATTACCTGATTCATCCACGGTGCCAGCAATTACATAAGGAAGTTGAGCATAGAATTGGCGATGTTGTTCTGGAAGATACTCCCGGATAAATCGTCGTCCTTGTTTATCCATCCTTGCTTGTACACCCATTCTAGCTTGAATAGCCAATTCACCCTTGTGAAAGGGCGATTCAGTGCGCGTCCAACCTGGAATTGTCATAATACTTTCTCTCTATTCAAAATGTGCGAGTTTATTTAAATTATCTATTTTACATTCCGCAATTCACCTTGTTTAGATCGCGGAATGTAGATTCTACAATCCCGGCATGGAAATATAACCAGGGAGTTGTTTAATGCGATCGATCCATGTCAACACATGAGAATAGGAAGTGAGATCGATCTTGCCATCAGGGGCTAGAGCAATATAAGGGAAAACCGCAATATCAGCGATTGTCGGATGTTCAAATTCTAACCAAGTACGGTTACATAAATGTTGCTCTAATTGCGAAAGGATATATTCTGCTTTTTGATAGGCGCGATCGGGATTAATGCTAGTTGCGCCAAATAAGTGATAACGCCGAGCAAATTCAGGTCCCTCACGCACTTCCCCTGCCGTAGTGGATAGCCAGCGAACTACTTGTGCTAAGGGTAATGCATCCAATGGAAGCCATTGTTCATTCCCATATTGCCGCGCTAGATAAACCAAAATTGCTTGGGCATCCGCTAATTTGATATCTCCATCGATTAACAAAGGAACTTGTCCGAAAGGATTGAGTGCCAGGTATTCTGGCGATTTATGTTCCCCTTTGATCAAATCTACTTCGATCCATTCATATTCAATTTTTAACAGTTCCAAAAACAGCTTTGGTTTGTAACTGTTTCCAGAAAGTTCGAGACCGTAGAGTTTAATCATTATAGTTTTTTTGGGTACAGTTTTGAATTACGATTGTGGCAAAAAATAAGACTGCGATCGCGGGTATGACTTTTTAGTGTACCGGTCGTTCGGTATGTAAATACTGTACCGTTCGTTCGGTATAGTGTCAATAGATAGATTATTTATTGTTATGGCAAGAGCTAAATATATTCCCAAATTGTTGCAACTATTCCGGGATTACGGTTATGATGGCGCAACCCTCGCCAAAATCTCGAAAGCAACTGGATTAGGAAAAGCCAGTCTTTATCACCATTTTCCCGGTGGTAAAGATGAAATGGTAGATGCAATATTAGACGATTTAGATCGAGTAGCTTCTGAAGATATTTTGCAAGCTCTTCGGAGTGATGGAGATGCTCAAACTCGCTTAAAAAAAATGTGCGATGGAATTGCTAACTTGTTTGAAGGAGGGAAGCAGCCCTGCTTATTTGCAATTTTGCTGATGGGATCTTCGCGGGATGTGTTTCATGACAAAGTTGAAATGTTGCTGCGAAATTGGATAAACGCGATCGCAGAAGTTCTGATTTTAGAGGGGCTAGATAAAAGCTTGGCAGTGGAGCGTGGGGAAGATGCGGTGCTTGCCATTGAAGGGGCGCTGATTTTGTCCCAAGGATTGAATGATTTTGGAGCATTTCAGCGCGTTATCAGACAATTACCGGAAAAACTGTGCCAGGATTTAGTTTAACAGGAGAGGGAAAAATTTTCTTCGTTTTGAGAAACTTTAGCTTAATTACTCCTATCCCGCTTATGGGTAACCTGAATGATTAGATTTACATAAGTTTAGTCAAGTTTTGTGTAGCAGATAATAACGTAATGAAGCGATACAAACCGCATCGCTTCATTCGTCATTTAAAGGTGATAGAGAATTTAACAGGTGCAAATGTTTAACAGCGCCGATATAGGTCAATAAGTATCAACCATTCCATTCCCGCAACAATAAGGATCAATTTCTATTGCTTTGTTGGAGTCTGCTGTTGCTCCTTGATAATCGTTTACTGCGTTACGAGCAAGACTTCGGTAGTAGTAGGCTAGGGCATAATTTGGATTAATTTCTATTGCTTTGGTGTAGTCTGCTATTGCTCCTTGATAATCGCCTGAAGCAGAACGAGCAAGACCTCGGTAGTAGTAGGCTTGGGCATAGTTTGGATTAATTTCTATTGCTTTGGTGTAGTCTGCTATTGCTACTTGATAATCGCCTTAATCAGAACGAGCAAAACCTCGCTAATAGTGCTCAATGCCAATATTATAATTATGTTAATAAGCTTTGATGTTTTATAATAATACACTAAAGCTTTATTACATAATTCAAACATTGGCCTAGACCTCTATTATCGAGGTCTTGCTCTTGCAGCTTCAGGCGACTACCAATTAGCAATAGCATACTACACCAAAGCAATAGAAATTAATCCAAACTATGCC
>JBHJJJ010000367.1:0-17921 GCA_050042755.1 Rivularia sp. (in: cyanobacteria) | reverse complement strand
GGAGAAGGAAAGAACTGAAAATAACAAAAACAAACATTCGCGTAAATGATTCGCGAATTAATATTTTTTTTCTAATCACTCGTCCTCAAATTATCAAACCCTTATATATTAATCGTTTCGGCTTAACAAGCGTGCCATTCGAGTGAGAGACTATTTACTGAGAAGTTATCACATTTTCTTCCCACTTACGAGGTTCACTAGCTCTACGAATATTTCGCCAAATTTGAGTTGCCGCCATTGTGCCATCTGCAACAGCAATCGAAACCTGGTTTAATCCTTTCTTCAAATCTCCAACTGCAAAGATACGCTCGTGAGTCGTTTGAGCTAAACCATGGGTGACTAGATTTTCACCATCCCACTCTAACCCATCAATACCCTTAAGGTAGTGATTGTGGTAAATCGATCCCATATTAATTAAGCCAGTCGTGGCCTCAATAATTTGACCATCTTCTAACTCAACACCACTCATTTGATGTTTCTTACCTAAGAAGCGAGTAATCTTCTGCTCGTAAAGCGGATAGCCATGTTCGGCTAATTTCTGCTTCATTTCATCACTCACTTCAAATAGTCCATGAGTCAACACTGTAATATAAGGTGTAAACCAGTTCAAAACAAAAGCTGCATTAATCTGAGACTCCTTACCTGCGATTAGAACTGCACGCCGATCCCACATATCAAAACCATCACAAATCATACAGACATGTAGTGTATATCCGGCATAATCGTAGACGTTCTGCATATTTTCTAATTCAGGCAAAACATCAATTACACCTGATGCAGCAATCAAATATTTACTCCGAAACACCGCATGAATGCTATTTTTCCTACCTACTTTCACTTTCACAGCAAAAGTATCACCCTCATCGATGACATCTTCTACGAATGCTTTTAGGTGATCGGCTCCCCATTCAAAAGCCTGCTTAGTCGAATGGCTTACAATCGAACCTCCACTCGTATCTGGATCTAACCCCACATAATTTCGCAGATCCTGCATCCAGATCGAACGCCCTTTTCCCTTTTCAATTACGAGACATTTTAGACCATAACGAGCAAGATAAATAGCAGCAGAAAGACCACCCATGCCACCCCCTACAACTATGGCATCATATACTGTGTCTACATGCTCGCTAAGATTTTTAGTGGAAAGTTTCATAATAAAGATTCCTGTATTAAATTTTTTAATTGAGATGCATCGCGTTCGGTAAAATTGGATTACTTTTGATGGCTAAGACTTTTATCATTGAAGTCAAAGGAGACGTTAGAATTTCCTTTGACTTCAATTTTATCGTTTAACTATCCAACAAATTCGCGGCGAGGCTCAGAAACACCAGCAGACTTGGTTCCCTTTAGAAAAGCCAACATTGTATCAGCGTCAGAAACCTCAAAAGGATCGATAGGGCAGTTATCGCCATAATTTGGCTCAGCAAACATCTTTTCGATGGTGCCATCGTTTACCAGCATAGAGTAACGCCAAGAACGATATCCGAAACCAAGGTTTGCTTTCTCAACAAGCATTCCCATCTTACGAGTGAATTCACCATTTCCATCAGGAAGCAAGAAAACATTCTTCGCTCCAACTTGCTTACCCCATTGGAACATTACAAAAGCATCATTAACAGAGACGCAGATGATTTGATCGATTCCTTGAGCCTTGAACTCATCGTAGAGTTCTTCATACCGTGGCAAATGATTAGAAGAGCAAGTAGGAGTAAAGGCACCAGGTAAAGAAAATACTACTACTTTCTTACCTCCAAAAATATCTTGAGTTGTTTTGTCTTCCCAGCGAAAAGGGTTAGGCCCCGGTACGGATTCATCACGAACACGAGTTTTGAAGATTACGTTGGGAACCTGTTCGATTACAGCCATAATTACCTCTTTGTAATAATTTTACGCTTCGATTCAGTAAAAGTTTGATTAACTCATATCTAAGAATAATTCTGATTTAATAATAAATCAATAGAGAGAAATACTCATTTTTAATTTTTGATTTTTTGTTAAAGTGGTAGTTATATGAGAAATAGTATTTTTGAATAAATTTAGGACTTAGGCGATTGTCATAATTTTCAGTCGGTGCGTCACATTACAAGCCTTATTATGTTCAAAATTTCTAAAAGTGTCACAACCCGCTTAGACAAAATGTCCCAGTTGTATAAATCCTAAAATTGTCTCTCTTGATTCGATCCACTCTTGATTGATTGAGAAAAGCGCCGTCATTGAGTAATAATAATATGCAAAAACAAAGCGATAAAATTGTACAGATTTTAAAATCTAAAGGATTGCGAGTAACCCCCCAACGGTTTGCAGTTTATTCTAATTTACTGAACCGCCAGGATCACCCGACTGCGGAACAAATATTGGTGAGTTTGAATGAAAATAGTCCTACTTCTTCCCAAGCTACTGTTTATACTTCTCTACAAGCTATAAGAGATGTTGGATTAGTAAGAGAAGTTTTATTAGAAGAAGGTGTCTGTCGTTACGATGCTAACGTTTCATCTCATCACCATTTCCGTTGTAAGAAGTGTGGAATTATTGAGGATATTCCCTGGGAACAGGTTGAAGTTAGCTTTAAAGACCTTCGTGCGGGATTAACTATAGAACAATATGAGTTGACAGTACAGGGTGTTTGCGATCGCTGTCAATAAATCTAGTACTCGAACAAGCTAAAATTGCCGGGTGAAGACAAGCAGGGGGAGAGGGGGGAGAAAAAATTTTTTGTTTTTACCATACACCCCGCGTAGTTGACTTATCAGACTACTAGTACCGCTTGCGGTCGTAAAAAGTAAGAAGTAAAAAGTTTGATATCTTCGGCTTTTCAGCCATTTTTAATGGTTGCCTTATTTAAGCCGTGGTGTACTAGTACACCACGGCTTAAATAGCACATCCGTTTCAAAAGCTTGAAATCTTTGTCTTATAATACTTTTGACTTTTGACTTTTGACTTTTGACGAACGCAAGCGGTACTAGTACTACACCAACCCAAAATTGCCGTGTCAAGGGAGGGAGAGAGAGGGGGTAGAAAAAATTTCGGGCGATATGTATGGACTTCAGTGCTTGACAATAACTTCAAACACTTGAATCTATCTCACTAAGATAATTGTTGTTTAACCAGTTAAATTTTGCATTTCAAAATTTTTCGCAGAAAATAAGGTAGAGCATTACACTCATGTTTTGCTCTTGGTTCTAAACAAGCGACAATATACTGATATGTAACTGCGTTATGTAAAGCACATAACGGCTTAGCTAATGTCCAAGCTTCTAGCAAACGCGATTTTGGGCGTTGCTGAATCCGGGTATGAATTTACATTTTTAGGATTATTTAACAACCTTTTTATAGGGTTAGGACTTAGGCAACTGGCATATTTTTCTTGTAGGGTGCTCGTACACTCACTAATATTGAACGTAATAATGAGGCAATCAGTGTCACGCACCACCCAAGTCTTGTGACACGCAGCCTTAGTCCTCAGGGTTTTGCGCTTCTAGTTTAGACGCATTCATACTTTCAATCAGCAACGCCATTCAAAAAGCCGCAATCAAACATTTTGACGTGCCATTAACCGAGCGAACAAACCGGGCTGCGATGATAATTCATCATAGGTCCCTTCTTGAACCACTTGACCTGTTTGCATTACATATATGCGGTCAGCATTACGAATAGTGGTCATTCTATGGGCGATAACTATGCGAGTTACGTTTAATCTATCCAAATGTTCGCTAACAATTGCCTGTGTTTTGTTATCTAAAGCACTAGTGGCTTCATCAAATAATAAAATCTTAGGTTTTAATGCTAATGCCCGAGCAATTACTAGTCGCTGCCGCTGTCCCCCAGAAAGATTACCACCACCTTCACTAATTACAGTATGCATTTGCATGGGCATAGCCATAATGTCATCGGCTAAACCAGAAGCGGTTGCTGCGTCCCAAGCTTCTTCTAAGGTAATTGCTGCACCACCAGCTATATTCTCATAAATTGAAGCTGATTGAAGTTGGGTATTTTGCAATACAACACCCATTTGTCGGCGTAATGCATCTATATCCAATCCTGATAAATCTTGGTTGTCATAGTATATACTGCCAGATTCAGGAGTTTCAAAACCTAATAACAACCGCAATAATGTAGACTTTCCGCTTCCAGAAGCACCAACAAGAGCTATAAATTCGCCCGGTTGAGCGGAAATACTAACGTTGTTTAGCGTGGGGACACCATCTTTTCTATAACGAAATATGACACGTTCGACAAAGATTCTACCTGTTATTTTACCGGGGTCAGCTTTTTTGATACTGATTTCTGGTATGGTATTTAAAATTGGCTTTGTCCGTTTCCATAAAGGAAATATCTGCAAAATCTCTGTGAATGTATTGCTGAGGTCAGTGATTCCCTGAATAAAGTTACCGAAAGCTGTGTTAAAAGCAATAAAAGCACCCAATGAGAATCCGACAGCAGCAGTCTGGACATTTGTTGGTGCCGCTGTTTCTGTAGGTGAAAATAAGGTAATGACAAACAAGAATAATATGACATTAGTCAAGGTTGGCATTACCGTATTAAAGACAGTAATTATTTCTTCTATACGTTTTTTGTCATTCTCTAGTTTTGTTTGCTGAGTATAACTCTTACACCAAGAAGCAAAAGCCCGCTCTTGCGCTCCGGCAATATGTAATTTAGAAATACCATTAATTAACTGTACTGTTTGTCCAAGTAATTCTCCTTCGCATTCTAATAGAGGACGTGACCTCTCAAAAAGCATCATGCCAAAAAAGGTAGTTAGAATGAATGTAATTATTGCAATACTTAACGCAATTAAGGCAACAGACCAGCTATAGTATACAAGTTGTCCGAAGAAAAACAGTGAGAAAAAGCTGCTAATCAAATTTACCATTACTCTGCCGCTAAGTTGACGACGGATATCGCTAATGGAAAAGACGCGAGATTGCAAATCTCCGATTGTGTATTTTCGGAAAAATGATACAGGCTCTTTTAGTAATCTGTCCCATACAGCAGCTTGAGTTGTAACATCAGTTGATGCTTCTATACGTAACATGGCAAATCCTTGGGTTATTTGAAGCAAAGCGGCTGCAAAGGCTGCGATAAATAATCCGATACCAACTTGCACCAGTAAATTAGTATCTTTATTTGGAATTGCGTTGTTTATAATAATTCCAGTAGAAATTGGTACGAGCATTCCTAGAAGCATGACACCAACACCGGTTCCGAAAACCATAAGTATATCAGTCTGCTTTCCTTTGAATGCAAATCGCAATAAATCCCAAGCTGTAATAATCTTATCGGGTAAAGACCGATAAAATACATAAGCAAAGGGTGCTAAATTTTCAGCTACAGATTCTGTGACTTTTTGGCGTTTTTGCTCAACTGGCTCAAAAAGTTGATAATTACCAGCAGAAACTGGTAGTAGTGCTACAGGATGTTGAGAGGAGGAAAAGTTATTTTCGTCGTCGTTTATATTGTCGCTTATAGTATAAGCAACCATCGCACCGCAATCACTTTTCCACCAGTTATCTCGTAAAACTACACGTCTAATTCGTAACCTGGAAGCACGTGCAATTGCTTCAAGTGGTTCTTTAAGTTGTTCTATATTTTCTGAATCAGGAGCGGGAGATATTTTTACTCCCATTGCTTTTCCCACAGCCCCAGCTACAGCTAATAAAGATTCGTTTTTATCAACAAAGTCTTCTGTTTGTGAATTTAAAGGAGAAGCAAGTTCGGTTAAAGCCTTTGTAGTTATTTGATTGTTAAGTTGTTCGCGCAATTTCAAACGCTTAGACTCTTCTTCTGCTTCAAGATGATTCAAAATAGGCACAAGATGCAACAGTTGTTCGTAAACAAAAGCCATACCCGAAATAATATCGGCTCTACTCAATTGTGAAGTTTTGACTATTGAAAGTTGCACTTCGTCAACGGCTTCTAAGCACATAGAGGAGCATACAGGAAATACTTGCGTATGATTAGTTAAAATTAATTCGTGATGCCCAAGAAAACGAACAGTACCTTGTTTAATTTTTATCCAACAAATTGTATCTTCTGATATTTGAAATATCTCACTTTTATTGAAAGAGAATTGTGTCTGTTGAGGTGCTTTTACGAATGAATTTATTACATTTGGTACCTGCAAACCTGATTTTGAAATAACATTACTAAATTGCCGCAAACAGTTTTCTATTCCAGAAACTGCGAGATTATGTTTATCAGCTATAAAATCGGAAAAAGACTGAATATCATATCGTTCTAATTGGGCTTCTCCAATGGGTACTATTAATAATTGATATTCTTGATAAATATTTCCACAAACAACTTGACCTTCCTCCAAGCTAAATAGATAGCGTCGAGTTCCAATTACAACACCATCTTCGACTCTAGCTCCAAATAAAGCTATAGAACCGGAGCTAACAACCCACAATACAGAAGGGTCATTTAACAATATAGGTTCATTAGCTTGAAACTGAAATTTTTCTACTGGTAATAGCATAGTTTGTTACACCTATATATTTTGAATAATAGACCTATCTCAACCATTTATCCATGAGTACTAATCAACTGTGAGTAAGCTCCGTCTAGTTTGTACATCTCCTGATGGGTTCCTCGTTGCACTACTTTTCCTCTTTCAAGAATAATAATTTCATCACAGTCACGGATAGTACTTAGACGATGCGCTACAATAATACAAGTACATCCGCGCAATCGCAGATTTCTGTCAATAATCCTTTCAGTCTCAGTATCTAAAGCACTAGTTGCTTCATCCATCAGAAGTATGGAAGGATTATTAACTAAAGCTCGGGCAATTTCTAATCTTTGTCTTTGCCCTCCACTTAAATTTGTTGCTCCTTCATCTAAATCTGCATCTAGTCCCCCAGGCATTGATAGTACTACATCTTCAATAGCTGCATCTTCGCAGGCTTTGAGCATATTTTTATCTGGGATTGTACTATCCCATAAAGTTAAATTATCTCTAATAGTCCCTCGAAACAGTAAGATATCTTGCTCTACCATTGCAACGGAATTGGTAAGTATTTTTTGAGGTATTTGCTGTTTGGGTTTACCATCAAATAAAATTTCTCCAGACCAAGGTTGATAAAGTCCGCTAATTAGTTTGGCGATGGTTGATTTACCAGAACCACTTCCACCCACAAAAGCAACTCTTTGTCCGGGTTTAATTACCAAATTAAAGTTTTCAATCAATGGTGGCTCAAGATGACTGAAACCAAATGTGACATTTTTTAATTCGACATATCCTTGCAATTTAGGAGTTATAGATGATTCGTCAAGCTCAGATTCTAAGTTTTCTGAAACTACGGTAGGATTTTGTAAAACATCGTCTAAGCGAATCAAATTACCCTCGAGTTCCTGTAAAGTACTGCCAAAACTTAGCAAATTATTAACTGGTTCTTGAAAGCTAAACATCAAACCCTGAAAAGCAATTAATGAACCAACAGTCAAATCACCATTAATGATTCGCCAACTACCAACAATTAACAGTAGTAAACTCGAAAGAGCAGATAAAAATATTGGCATTACAGAAAATACCTGGTTCATTATCCCTAATTCTTGCTGAGAATTAGTAGCTTTTGCGTAATAACCAGACCAACGAGCGAAGACATCGGATTCTAAGCCTGATGCTTTAAGAGTTTCAATACTGCTAAGAGCGGCAATAGACACACCAGCAGCTTTACCATAGTGCTGCATTAATTTTTGATTGGCATCAACGCGCTTCCTAGAAACGAACTGAAGAGTTACAACATTAAGAATCGCGAACGTCACTACAATTATAGTTAGAAGTGCATCATATTGGAACATAAATAGCGCGTAGAAAATGACCATTATCGCATCAATTACTGTAGTAGCTAATTGCCCAGATAAAACATCAGCAACTTGGTCATTCAGATTGCTGCGGTCGCTAATTTCGCCAGCGTACCTCTGAGCATAAAAGCTTACAGGTAAACGTAATAAATGCCAGAAGAAATGGCTAGACATACTAACTGCTAACTTTATTCTCATACGTCTCAAATAGCGCAGACGCAATAATGTTAATGACCCTTGCAGTAAAGCAAAAACTACCATTGCAAACACTAATGGCATTAATAAATCGCGGTGTCCTTCTTCTATTATCTGGTCGATAAAAATTTGAGTAAATAGAGGTATAACTACCCCAATTATTGTTAGCAGAAATCCAGTAAGTACGCAGTATAATAAAACGTAAATAGTTTTTTCTAAGCGTTTCCATAGAGAAGAGATAATGCTAGGTTTACGACCGCTCTTAAAAAAATTTTGACTCGGTTCTATTCGTAATACAATTCCGGTATAAGCCTCATCAAATTCTTCAATAGAGACAATTCGCGGACCTGTAGCAGGGTCGTTAAGATAAAATCGGTTTTTATCCCAACCCTCTACAACCAAAAAATGATTGAAATTCCAGAATACAATGAATGGAAGAGGAACATTTTGTAGATGGTCAATTTCTTTCTGATAACCTTTTGCATTAAGCCCGTATTTTTTAGCAGCTTTAATTACATTGGAAGCTTTAGAACCATCGCGAGAAACTCCGCATTCTTTACGAATTTCTGCTAATGGTAAAATTTTGCCGTAGTAACTTAGTATAATTCCTAAAGCAGCAGCACCACATTCTACAGCTTCCATTTGTATAACCGTAGGTGTTTTCACACGTTTCTTGCAATTACTTTTGGATTTACCAGTATTTTTCGGCTTTGGTAATAGAGATAGTAAATTATCAAATAGAGATTTGGGAAGAAAGTTATATAATTCCATGATTTGACCGATTAAGATTTAGGTAAAATAAAGCTAATTGGAGAATGTTTTTCCATTACTCGTACAGAAACGGGATAGGTAGGATGTTTTTCTAATTTTTCTTTTACAGAACTATTGATTTTTATATTATCAATAGTTTGAATTATTACGCTATAAATTTGAGGAACTAAAGGTTTTTCTGATAAATTAGTGGAGTTATTTTCCAGTAATAAAAGTGGTGAAGTATCTTTTACTGTGCCTGTAAACTTTTCCTGGTAATCACTTGCTATTATTTCTACTTCTATACCAGTTTTAATTTTTTGACATTCTTCTAGTGAAGATAAACAAAAAATACTTTTTTGGGATGATGAATCATCTTTTTCTATAATTGCAAGATGAGTTTTTGAATCAACTTTTGTTCCCAAAGGTAGAGTAGATATGACTATTCCGGAGACATTACTGGTTACATCTTGTATTTTATTTTTTCTTGTATCAAATGTTTCAATTGTTGCGATTGTTTCTCCTTGTGAAATTTTATCGCCTTTTTTAACTTTTAATTCTTGTAAAATTCCTGACTCTGGCGAATTTATTAATTCAATTGATCCATTAACTAGTTGACCTTTTACTTCAGTCGCAATAGGAATGTATCCGAAAATACTCCAAATAATTCCAGCTATTATTATAAACATGAAAGCAATTAATACTAACCAGCTTTTTGGGTTAATAACTTTCATCATTTCGTCTAATCTTTCAGGTGAAGATAATTGTGCGAGTGCTTTTTTTCTAAATATCTTCTTGCTACTTTGATTGTGCATATTTGTTTACCCTTATTTCAAATTCGATTAAGACTAATAGAATATTTAGTTAAAAACTTGTCGTCTCTAGAAGGATAAGAAATTAATCATTTCTAACCAAAAAACATTCATCAAAACATTCATTCTCAGTTATATGGGGAATCAGTAATCTAAGCTGATATTACGCAGTCATAAAGTATAATTGCAAGTTGCAATACACATACATTACGTTAATAAGCATTTAACTGGTTTAACATCCAGTCAAATCTTTTGCTCGATAGGGATATTGTATCTAGAAAAGAAGTGTCTATTTCGTCTTCTTCATCCATATCTTTAATCAATTGCTGTGTTTTAGAATAAAGATGTCTGCTGTATTTTAATTGACCGTGTAACTTTTGCAATCGGTGTATTAGTAAAGTCGAAATTTGTCGATAAAAGCGAGCAGCAAAGGCGACATCCTGCTCTAACTTTCCTAATAATACGCGCCTCTCAATTGATAAAAGAATGGAATCCGTAACAGTTTTAGCTGTTGTAGAAGGTAAACGAGAATCTGTAAACAAAGTTTCACCAATGATTTCTCCTTTGGATAACCTTGCAATTTCTCGATTAGGAATTTCGCCATTTTCAATTGCGGCAAAAGCTGCTGTTAAAGCATTGCGCTTATCAGCAGCAACAGATAAAGAAATTACCCCATTGAATAAAATATAAAAAGCATCTACCGCACCTTTTTCTTGAATCAATGTTGTATCAGCAGGTATTTCTAACTTTTGTCCGGCACTTATCAACCAGTCAATATCGCTATCATACAAGAATTCCAAAATAAAAAATATATCTTTAAGTGATTGAGTTTGTACGGTTTTAGCGAAACCAAGCTGATTAATAGTATTTTGAATTTTCTCTGCAAACAAAATAGTTATTGCTCGATAAAAATGAGCTGCAAAATTAGCATCTTGTTCCACCTTAGTTTGAAAAACATCACCAGGAATTGACAAAATAACCGATTTTTCTACAGCTTTAACAGCGGTATTAGTTTGCCATATATTTAATAATGGTGTTCTGCCAATTATTTCACCCCTGAACAATCTGGTAATTTCCTTATCCGAACTTCCACGTTGTTCTAAACGTTCAAAAGTATTTTGGAGAATATTTTTTTCCTCAGGGACAGTAATAGCCAGCGTACCATTAATCAATATATATAGACTATTAAGGTTTTCTTTCTGATGAATAAGTACTTCACCAGGATTTAGTTCTATTTGCTGACTTACAGTTTTTATCCAGTGGATATCTTTATTACTTAGCTCTTTGAGCAAAACTTCACTCATATACTCTACTCCCAGTAAATATAAAATTTAAATTTATTTCTCAGAACCAATAATTTGCTCAACAACTCCCTTAATGACTTTGCTGATAGAATGTTCTGGATAATTTAAGCAGAAAATTCCTTTACTACCTAATTGCACCATTTCTTCAGAGAGAGGTAAAATACCAGCTACTGTTGCGTTGTAATTTGCTTCTACCTGTTGTTGTAAATCTACAAAATCAAAGGCAGGTAAAGCTTTATTAACTACAAGTAGCATATTTGCTACGTCTAGTTTTCTCGCAACATCTACTGTTACTGCGGTACCTTGAAAGTCTTGATTATCTGGACGTAAAATAATTATTACAGTGTCGGATATGCCGATAGAAATTAAAGTTTCTTCGTTTAAACCAGGATGAGTATCAATTAATAAATAATCTAAGTTTAAACAAGCAGTAATATCCTTAAATCCCTCAGTAAGACGGACTATATCATACCCCTCTCTTAAAATACGAGAAATATCACCGACTTTGATACTCGAAGGAATCAGAAAAATATCACCATGTTTTTGGTCGGGATTTATATTTTGTGCTTTGAGTCCATCGCTGACTGGATAAACAGTATCTTTGATATGACATTTTTCCCATAAATAATCATTGAGGGTATAATTAATTTGTTCGGAATCAAGACCAAATAAAACATGAATTCCTGGAGATTGAATATCTGTATCTACAATACCTACACGCTTTCCTTGAAGCATCATTGTAGTGGCTAAGTTAGCAATTAAATTAGATTTTCCAGTACCACCACGGAATGAATGAACTGCAATTGTATGTGCCATATATGTTTGTCCTTTTTGTTTTTATGATTGGATTTTTAGAATATTTGCTTGATAAATAAGCTGTACTTAAGAACTATTTATTTTAGTCATAAAAAATATAATTAGTTATTATTTTTGAGCATGGTAACAATTGATTTAATATTTTTAAATTCATCATTTTCAGTCAAATTTTTAACATCTTTAAGTTTCTTTTTTTGGTCTATCTCAAGTTTTATATTCAGCTTTTTTACTTGTCTTTGTAGATTTTGTTCTCTTTGCTCAACACGATTAGCCATTTGTATAAAAATTCGTATTAGTTGAGCTAAATCATCTTGAAATTTAATGCTTTTATTTAAAATAATAATATCTTTATTCGTTGATTTAGTTCTCCTTGTTCTCAAATCTTTTTTTTTTGGATTTAAAATATTTTGTATTTTTGCAACTTCTTCAAAGTCTCCTCTATCTACAGCTTGGGCTATTCTAGTCAATAGGTTAATTGGTTTAGAAATATTTTTTCCTAAATACAAAGCAGTTAATATGGTAATTGTTCCAACAACGATAAATAGAGTAACATTTATTATAATGATCAAAAATAAATTATTTAACGCTATATTTTTAGGTAAATCAATACCTATTACCCATTTTTTGTTTGCTAAAAGTGTAGAAACATATATTCTATTATGTGATATTTTATGGTATATATTCGGTTGATGATTAACTAATTGATTAATAAAAGTTTTGTCATTCAGTAAAGGAAATAAAGCAGCTTCATTTTGATTTCCTTTTGTTATTATTTGTTGAAAAATTGGTGATTTTTCAGTTTTAATAATCATTAAGTTATTTTGATTTATTAAAAATACTTTACTATCAGGAATTTCTGACAGGAGTTTTGAGAAACCGCTCCAAATATATTTTTCAACAGATTTTTCATCAAGTCTTAAGATTATAACTCCGATAATCTCACCTTTTTTAGATTTGACTGGATGAGAAATTAACATCTCAGTTTTTTGATTTTTTTCATTGATAAGAAGAGTAACGTAATTTTCACCTTGCAAAGCTTTTTTGAAGATTGGAAGATTTTGGTTCTCTTTGATATCCACCGAAATATTACAAGACGTGACACACTCGGCTTTTTTATTTAATAAATTTAAATGATTTTGTGTATTTTTTGATGTGATAAAGTTTTCAAATTTATTTAAAGATTCTGTAATAGTAGAGGATTGAGATTTATTTTGTTCTTGATTAGATAATAAAGCTATTATTTCTTCTGATTTACTGATTTGTTCTAATTTATTATTTTTTTCGTCTATTGTCTCATCAATCTTTTTTGCAACTCTAGTAATTAATTCTTCAAAATGGTTTAACTTTCCCTTTTCTCCTTGATAATAAATATACCCTAAACTAGACAATGTACTAACACTGATTGGTATAATTGCCACCGTTATTAGTATATAAATTTTTGTAGTTACTGATAAATTATTAAAAGAAAATAACTTGGCTATACTCATTATCTTTTCACTCCTTATTTAGTTTTATTTACATACTATTCTGTAGCTAGTTGAAGACATATACGAAGGGAGCATCCCAAACGTGTAAATTTATTTTTTTTGCGTTAACGCAGTGTGTCTGTCAGGACATGCATCTTGCACGCTATCATAACTGGGGGAAGACGCTCCCACTACAGATTTTATTTTTGCAACATTGGGATGCTCCCTATACAAATTCAAATTGTATTTTGAGTCTCTAGCTTATGAATTTTAGTCAGCGAGTATAAGTTTAGAGTAAGTATTAAGTAACTTTTAGGACTTACGCAACCGGCACATTTTCCTCGTAGGGTGCTCGTACACTCACTAATTTTTAACGAAATAATAAGACAATTAGTGTACGGCACCAAGCAGAGTTGTGTGACAATTGCGACCATTCCTGACTTTGTAAAATCAAATCCTATATTTTCAGATACTTCAATCAAACTAAAAGTTTGTTTTACCTTCTCAAGCTTCTAATTATTACTTGGTAAGACTGAGTGGTTTTTATTCATCAGGTAGAGTCAATGATTTCTATGCCATACTTTAAGCGACATCTCCTCTATTTTTAGATAACCAACCCTAAGTAGATTGGTAGTGGAGCAGGATTTTGCTCATAATTGTTAAGAAAATTTAGTAAAAGTCTAATCAGTTTATGTATTTCTAAATTTTTGGGGAATAATTTTTCTACAGCTTGAAATTGACTACTTTGCTGGGTGGTATAGTTATCTTGGCTAATTGTAGGTGCAATTGCAAGGCCAGTATTAGAAACCAGGGCTGTTGCAAATGCACAAGAGACTAAAACAATTGAGAAGAATTTTTTGTTGGTTTTGTTTGTATTGCTTAACATAATTGGTGTTTGCTAAACTCGATATTTCTATCAAACACCGCACTCATAGGAGTTAAACCTTGAGTTATTTGAGTAATATTTTATTTCCATAGGATTTAGCTTCGAGTTTATTTTTTGTAGTGCGAGCATCTTGCTCGCTAAAATTATATAAACTAAGTGCGTAGCAGCTTAGCAAGACTTATACGGGAATAGCTGCAAGTTTCACAAGGAGCATCCCAAATGTGTAAATTTATTTTTTGTAGTGCGTTAACGAAGTTTTACCTGCATTGGGATGCTCCCATGTCACAAAACTTTGGTGGTGCTTGACGCTACAACCCTTATTTTTACCTTAATATCGCGGTTTTCAGTTGAGTTCAATACACTAAACCTCACCCCCTTCCCCTCTCCTTAGTAAGGAGAGGGGTGTCCGACAGGATGGGGGTAGTTCCCTGAGCCACTCCCCGCTCTAAAGAGACGGGGGTTCTGGCTAGAAGTTGGGCATAGCTTGTCGCCCGGTTCTATTTGCATAGAACAGCTATCTGGCTATACTTTTCTAGCTTTTAGGAGAACCGCTCTGCCGACAATCAGGATTCAGACTTTCAGACTCGCTTACTCGTTTCGCGGTTTAATTCAATATTTCTATGCCTCCAATTAGAACGGCTCCGTCCTTGGGAAAACCCTACATAGAAACGAACCTGATACTTCGCCCAAAAAAATATCCCAGTACTTTCAACCGTGGATTATGGACAAATTCCTTGGTATATAAGCTTAATATCATAATATCATTTCACGGCAATTAAAATTGCATGTGTCAAATTTGGGCCCCGATTTAAAAATACGGGGCTACCATTTTCCCGCGCAATCTTAGGTGTACAAGCACCAGTAAAAAAATATGCTAGCTTCACGGCTAACATATACTGTGATTGTGCAACGCCAAATTTTCTTTCTATGCTGATGTTTACGGTTTAAGCAATATTATGAGTTGCACATGGAGGAATTATATATGCACGATCGTTGTCAGTAGGAGAAGTGTCGCAAACATCTATCATACGGCTCGTCGCACTGTTCCCAAAATCAATCTCTGCTTGCTCATTCTCATTCCCGTTACCGTCTAATCTCTCTTCTGTAGTTTTATCGCTATCTTTTCGGTTACCGTAAAGTCTTTCCTCTGTAGTTTTATCGCTATCTTCGACAGCAGCATATGCTTTTAAATCGCTGCTAGCGAATAATAAAGTGGTTGCTAGTAATGAAAAAGTAACTAAAGTAAAGGCTTTTTTACAAGTTTTGTTTGTATTGCGTAACATAATTGGTGTTTGCTGAACTCGATGTTTTTATCAAACACGGCACTCATAGGAGTTAAACCTTGAGTTATTTGAGTAATATTTTATTTCCATAGGATTTAGGTTCGAGTTAATTCAAGAAATACTCTAATTCTCGAATTAAAAAAATCCGCTTTTCCCTTTGGGAGACTTAGCACTGCTAGCTCTCTAGAGGATTTTCGATATTTTTGTTAAATTATTCATAACTCGAAGCTAACTCAAATTACTCATGCCCTAACTCGAATCACTCGTGACAAGATATAAATAAGTGTCTCTTTTAGGGAGTAGGGAGTAGCAAGTAGCAAGTAGCAAGTAGCAAGTAAGCTGGTGTGCAGCTAAATTATATAAAGCTAAAAAATGAAAGTATTGTAGTGGGAGCATCTTGCTCCCTAGAATTATCCAAATTAAGTGCGTAGCAGCGGGAGCAAGTAGGGAGTAGCAAGTAGCGAGTAGCGAGTAGCGAGTAGCTTACCAAGATTACTTCTTACTTCTTACTTATTACTTCTTACTTCTTACTTCTTACTTATTACTTCTTACTTCTTATTTATGCGATCTATATATATTGAATCAATTATGACAGATAAACATACAGATAAATACGAGTACAAAGTCGGAGGAAGTCTAGACAAAAATGCTCCTTCCTACGTCACTAGACAGGCTGACGACGAACTTTATCGCTATCTGAAATTGGGAGAGTTTTGTTATATATTTAACTCCCGACAGATGGGTAAAACCAGTTTGATTGTCCGCACTCAGAATCGACTCAAAGCCGAAGGATATGCTTGTACTTCTCTTGATTTTTCGGTTCGTGGTAGCGGTGATATGAAGTCGGAGCAGTGGTATGCAGGAATTGTTTATAAGTTGGTAGTTAATTTTGAGCTTGGTAATCCCAAAGATTTTTTGCTCAACTGGTGGAAGGATAGAAGTGCGATTTCTGGTGTCAATCGTCTGGATGAGTTTATCGAAAGTGTATTGTTAACATCTATCAAAAGTCAGATTGTTGTATTTATAGATGAAATTGATAGTATTTTAAGTCTGAAATTCCCCACGGATGATTTCTTTGCGTTAATTAGAAGCTGTTACGAGAAGCGTAATTACAATCCTGAATATAAAAGATTGACTTTTGCTTTAGTGGGAGTTGCTACACCAGGGGATTTAATCGGGGATAAAAGACGGACTCCGTTTAATATTGGTAAAGCAATTCAACTTGATGGATTTAAAGATTCGGAAATTGAACCTTTAGCAAAGGGGTTTGAGGGAATTGTGGAAAATCCGAATGCTTTGATGAAAGAGGTTTTAAATTGGACAGGTGGACAACCTTTTTTAACTCAGAAGCTTTGTAAGTTATTAAAAGATCGGGAATTAGACAGTGGTGAGAAACTAGAATCAATTATTGAAAGTCAAATCATTGATAACTGGGAAGCCCATGACGAACCGGAGCATTTGAAGACGATTCGCGATCGCATGCTTTTGGGTGAACAAATTGCCGGACGTTTTTTAGGATTGTACCAGCAAATTTTACTCAATGGTTATATTAATGCCGATAACAGTCTGGAAAATATGAGATTTCGGCTGTTGGGGTTGGTAGTCAAAGAAGATAGAATCATCAAAGTTTACAATCGCATTTATAAATCAGTATTTAATTTAGCTTGGGTAGAGAAAGAATTAGGAAAATTACGTCCTTACTCAGAAAGTTTTCAAGCTTGGGTAGAGAGTAATTATGAAGATGAATCGCGACTGTTGAGGGGACAAGCTCTACAAAATGCTTTACATTGGGCTAACGAGAAGAATTTGAGTAATGAAGATGCAAGGTATTTATCTGCTTCTCAGGAGTTGGAGAAAGCAGAGCTTGCAGCAGCTTTAGCAACTCAGGAAGAGGAAGCTAGGATATTAGCTCAAGCGAATGAAGAATTGAGACAAGCGCAAAATAAATCCGAACAAGCGAATCAAACTTTGAAGAAAGCGCAAAAAAAATCTCAGCGGATGATTCGGTTTGGTGCTGGGTTTTTGGCAGTAGCTATGGTGGGAGCGATTGTTGCTTCGATATTTGCTAACATTGCTCAAAAAGAACTCAGAAATGCGAAAATAACTCGATTAGAAGAAACTGGAAAAGTTTTATCCCGAGAAATATCTTCCGGAAGTTTCGGAGTTGAGCGTCTTGTCGAAGCGATTGTTGCTGGAAGAGAATTACAAGGTTTAACAAAAAATAATCAATCTAACGTTGGTTATGCTGCCCCTACGCCCGTTATCAACTTACTAGGCATATTGTTAAACATTCAAGAGCGCAACCGCTTAGAAGAACATACTAAACTTGTCACAAGCGTGGCTTTTAGTCCGGATGGTAAAACTTTAGCTATTGGTAGTTGGGACAATACAATCAAATTGTGGAATCCTACCACTGGTAATATCATTTCTACCTTAAAAGGGCATCAATAAGGTGTCTACAGCGTGGCTTTTAGTCCGGATGGTAAAACTTTAGCTACAAGTAGTTTGGACAATACAATCAAATTGTGGAATCCTACCACTGGTAATATCATTTCTACCTTAAAAGGGCATAGATCTGAAGACCACACGTATGCAATAAAGTC
>JBHJJJ010000366.1:0-12710 GCA_050042755.1 Rivularia sp. (in: cyanobacteria) | reverse complement strand
AACCGAACGCGGAATTGAGTTATTACGAGATGATTTTGTTGCGAAGAAGGGGACTAATCCGACGATTAGTTTGGATTTGTTAAATAATTACTTGCGCTTTTTACGGAAAACTCTACTTTGGAAGTCGGAACAAGCTAGTATTGCTACGGAGTCTGCTGTTGAGATTACTGATATTACTGACGAAAAGATTTTAGAAATTATCAGGAAATTAGATAAGGAAATTGGTACTGAAAATTATTTACCAATCTTTCATTTGCGACAAAAATTGCAGCCACCATTGTCACGGGATGACTTAGATAAAGCTCTTTATCGCTTGCAAGCTGACGACAAAATTGATTTAGGTACTTTGCAGGAAGCTAGCGCTTATACTCCCGAACAAACTGAAAGTGGGATTGTGCAAAATGCCGGTGGTCCGTTGTTCTTTATTTCAATTGAATAACAATATGCTTTAGTAAGCACTATTATTAATTTCGATTCGCGACTCACACCATAGTTTGATTATGACATCTATCAAAAATATTATTCAACGTGAGGTCAATCCTTTCGATCTCATTGATTTTAAACCGGGTAACTTTTGGGGAGAAAAACAGAATCCAACTGACAGTATTGATTCAATTCATCAAGAAGTAATTGGTGAAGTTGAAGGGCTTCTCGACTTAGTTATTAAAGATAATCGTAGCCGTAGCTTGTTACTTTTGGGTGACTCTGGTTCTGGTAAAAGCTATTTATTAGGTCGTCTCAAACGTATTCTTAATTCTAAAGCTTTTTTTGCTTATATTGGTCCTTGGGCTGATAGCGACTATATTTGGCGACACGTTTTACGTTCTACTGTTGATAGCTTAATTCAAATTCCGGAAGGACAGCAAGAGTCGCAGTTGATGCTGTGGCTCAAAAGCTTGTCAGCCTTTACCCAAGGTAACAGTATATCGCAGTTGTTGCAGAGCAATCGCCGTAAATTTATCCAACACCTCAAAAAAACCTACAATCGAGTTGGATTGTACAATCCTGACTTTTTTTTTGGAGTACTGCACGATTTAACAGATCCAGAATTACAGCAGATTGCTTGTGAGTGGTTGCGGGGTGATGACTTAAGTGAAGAGTCGATGGAAGCTTTACAGGTTAGAAGCTGCTTTGATTCAGAAGATGCAGCAAAGAATATTTTGGCAAATTTTGGCAGGATTTCTACTCAAACCCAACCAATTGTTTTATGTTTTGACAATTTGGATAATATTCCTCGTTTATCCAATGATTATCAGGATTTTCAATCTTTATTCAATATCAATACAACTATTCATAATAGCTATCTAAAAAACTTTTTAGTTATTATCAGCGTCATTACTGATACTTGGAGAAGAAATGCAGACAGCATTCAGCGAGCTGACAGAGTTAGAATTGATCGAGAATTAAAATTAAAAAAAATCAACTTAGAACAAGTACAAGCACTTTGGGCTTATCGTCTCAAGCCTTTGCATAAACAAGCCGTTGTACAGCCGACATCAGCTATTTTTCCATTCAATCGGCAATTTTTACAAGAGAGTTTTCTTGGTGGTAAAACTCTACCAAGAAATGCACTCACTGTGGCAAAGAATGAGTATCACAGATATAAAATATCGCTGATTGATAGTACTATACCGGGACGAGAAGAAGGTGGCAAAAATGTTAAATTTCTCATCAAAACTCCCGGACAAACTAAACCTCCTATAGTTATTACTACGACACAGGGAACGAAAGACAGCGAAACAATTGCAGCTGAATTTCAATTGCTATGGCTTCATGAATATAAGAAAATTCAAGAAAAAATTTCTAAAATTACTCTCTTATCAGCACCCGATTTAATTGGGATGTTAAAAGAAGCTTTTGAAGCATTACAAATACAGGGAATTAAACCAAAACTTATCAGTGGTAAATATGCGGGTTATTCTTTGAGCTATCAACATCCCGATAACCGCGAACGGGTAGGTATAATTTGGACAGAAGATTCTAATATGACAAGTTTTTTTAATGTCATGAATGCTTCTCTTAAAGCAATTCAGAAAAAGCTTTGTCACAAACTGTATCTGATTAGAATTGGTAGCGTTGGAAATCCGAAGCTAAAAGGTAATCAACTTTATCAGCAGATTTTCACCGGTACTCAAAATATTCATATTAAGCCAAATAAATCTTCTGTTCAACTGTTAGCTACTTATCATAGTTTTGTTAATTCTTCTCTCGCTAATGAGTTAGTTGTTGCTGGTAAAACAATTAAATTACCAGAATTACAATCCTTAATTCGCGAATCTCAACTTTTAGATAAATGTACTTTATTGCAAGATTTAGAAATTGTTTCCAAAACAGAAAATATTCAAGGAAACGATCAAAATATAGGAGAATTTGGACCTGTAAAAGATTTCTTATTGAATCTTGTCAAAACTCAAAGTGTTATGGGTACTCCAACTTTAATTACACAGTCTATTGCTGAGTTTTCTGATGTGACTCAAAGTGATGTAATATTACAAATTCAAGCTTTATGTCAGGAAAGAAAAGTTAAAATTCTCGATCCTAAAGCGAAGGTGGAAGATCAATTAATTTGTTTGAATGTTTAGGGGTTAACTCGTTCCTAGTCTCTGACTGGGAACGCTTAACCTAACCCCCTAACCCCCTTCCCTACCAGGGAATGGGGAATAATATCAAAGCCTCTCTCCGATGCCGAGAGAGGTTTGGAGAGAGGTTTTAAAAATCATATTTATTCAATATATTATCTAAATGCACTACCTTCTGGAAGCGACTGAAATTAAAGCACAAATCGATCGATTCCGTTCTGCAAAAATACTGTGGCTGGATACAGAAGTTGCTGACTGTCGCACTCAAAATCCCAGATTATCTTTAATTCAAGTATTGGATAACCCAAAAGATTCAACGGGTGAGTTTGCTTATCTTCTCGATGTGTTGGATAAACCCAATTTAACAGCATATTTTATCAATCAAATTATGGTTAATTTCCAGATAGAAAAGGTATTTCACAATGCCAGTTTTGATTTAAAATATCTGGGAGGAAAATCCGCGCTAAATGTTACCTGCACGCTAAAAATCGCCAGAAAAATCACTCGTGAAGGATTACAAACGTCTAATTTAAAGCTCAAAACTCTTGCAACTGAACTTTGCAATTTTACCGATGTAGATACTGACGAAGGAACTAGCGATTGGGGAAAACGTCCTCTCTCAGGGAAACAATTACATTATGCTGCAATGGATACAGTTTATCTAGCTGCAGTACATCGCTGCTTATTAAAGTTTAATTCCGATAATGAAAATAATATTTTTAATATGGCAGCTAATAGAAATAAATGGACTAAAAAAACTGATAGTTCATCATTAAGTGTTACGAAAGTTAGAATTGCATTTGAATGTCCGCGTCTGTTTTATCTCAACGATAAGTTTGGCGGTAAAACGTTATTTCTTCCCCGCGATACTGTAACTGGAATTGGTACAATTTTCCACTATTTAGTAGATGAGTTTATCACTTTAGCAATTCGCGAACCTCGATTTCAAGAATTATTCAAATTAGAAGCATCCCAGTTACAAGCAGAAACAGTTGCTGGAGAAATGCAGCAGATTTTTTATCAAGCAAAATTTTTATCTTACCTAGAAAAAATTGTTGCCAAAGACAGTAGTAAAGCTCAATCAATGCTGAAAGTTTGGCAAGGTTTACGAGGTGTCATTCAACGCTTTGCTGAAATTTTGATCTTAAATAGACACTATTGCAGTGCCCAAAGCGTAATTCGCAGTACTTTTCTTTCAGAAGAGCCTCAATTAGAACATTATTTCAATTTACCAAATAGAACCCAACAACAAGTTAGGGGAGAATATGATTGTTTGATATACAATTGGGAACGCAAGCGTTTATGTGTTATTGAATTCAAAACTTACCAACAACTAGATACATCAGCGCAATTAGCTCAAGTTTCTCTTTACGGTTATATGTTGCAACAAAAGCAGCAAGTACCTGTAGATTCGGCTGTTTACTGTGTTTTACCGGAGTTTAAAGAGTATTATTATGACTGGGAACAATTGGAAAGTACTGTAAATCAGTTAATTCCTTACAAATTACAGCAGATGCAGGAATGGTTGAATTGGCAACAGTCTCAGCCGAATTCCCCGCCAGCAACAACTCAGCCTTATTTATGCGAAATTTGTCCGCAGCAAGAAAAGTGTCAAAGTTATTTTGGTGATGGTGTAGATTCCACTTCCAAACCTGCCGACGTAATCCCCCCAACCCCCCTTAAGAAAAGGGGGCTTAAGGAAGATTCTGTTGATGCTGATGCAATTGGTAAAGAATTAGTAGCTACTCTACAATCCTTTGGGATTAAGGTAGATTTTGTCGAAGCTGTTGTTGCACCAAGCTTCATCAGAGTGAAAATAAAGCCTCTCTCGGGTGTAAAAGTTATTTCGATTATCAAATTATCAGCAGATTTACAGGTACAGTTGGAGTTAGAAAATCCGCCGTTAATTGCGCCACAAGCCGGATATGTCAGCGTCGATTTACCCCATCCCAATAGACAAGCAGCTATTTTTGAAGATTATATCAAGTCACAAAAATTACCCGAAGCTGCAACAGTAAAAATTGCTCTGGGGGTGAATTTAGAAGGAAAATTATTAGAAGCCGATTTATCAGATCCCAATACCTGCCACTTTTTAGTTGGTGGTACAACCGGAAGCGGTAAAAGCGAATTTTTACGCGCACTACTTCTAAGTTTACTAGTTCGTTATTCACCGCAGCATCTCCAAATTGCTCTGGTAGATCCCAAACGAGTAACTTTTCCCGAGTTTGAGAAAATGCCGTGGCTGTATTCACCAGTGGTTAAAGATAGCGCGCGCGCGATCGAACTTATGGAATCATTAGTAAGTGAGATGGAATCGCGTTATCAGCGCTTTGAAACAGCCAGATGTGCCGATTTAGGTACTTACAATCAAGGTGCCCATAAGCCTTTACCTCGCATCATCTGTATTTTCGACGAATATGCCGATTTTATGGCTGAGAAGGAATCCCGTACAGCCTTAGAACAAAGTATAAAACGTCTGGGTGCAATGGCGCGCGCTGCTGGAATTCATTTAATTATTGCTACTCAACGCCCCGAAGCCAAAGTAGTTACACCGATAATCCGCTCTAATTTACCCGGAAGAGTTGCCTTACGTACCGCCAGCGAAGCCGATTCTGCAATTGTTTTAGGAGGTAAACAAAACGCTGCTGCTTATTTATTAGGTAAAGGTGATTTGCTATACCAAGTAAACTCAAAATTGCATCGCTTACAAAGTTTATATGCACAAAAGATTAAGATACCTTCAGTTTAATTTCTCTCAATACGCTGTACTTCATTAGCATTGTTGGGCAGTTTTAGAATTAATTAACCGAACATGATATACAGGATGTTTCATGTTACACCGGTACATTCGGACGGGCAAGGATGCCCATCCCACAAGAGTTTTGTAAAATTAAACTGAACAAAGCTGCAATCTGCAAAGTGCTGTAAGATAATTCAAACTCCTAACCTCAACCCCCATCTATTTATAGTGCGGAGTGCCTCAGTTAATCACCTCCTCGCAACTTACGAGTATTTTCAACTAAACTTTGGGCGAATTTATCTAAGCGTTGAGAAAGTTTCTCATCCAAAAGTTTACCTTCTTTATCAAAGGCTTTCCAAGCTTGCCCGATGGCAATTTGTTCCGGAATCACCCAAGCATGCACCCAACGCATTACAAGACGCAATTGATTGAGAGAATTACTATTCGACTGCCCCCCTAAAATACTTATGGTTCCCGCAACTTTATCAGACAACTCTTCAAAACTCATCAAATCTAAAGCGTTTTTCAACACGCCACTGATTCCACCGTGGTATTCTGGAGTCGCCAAAATCAACCCGTCGGCTTGCTTGACGGTTTCCTGCAACCGCTTCACATCTGGATATTCTCCATATTCATCTCCACCATCGCAGAATGGTAAATTCATCTGTCGTAAATCTAGAATTTCTACCTCCGCACCCAAGGCTTCTACTCTTTGTGCTGCTAGCCCCAAAGCTTGATGAGTATAGGATTCGGCTCTTAAACTACCAGCTATTCCAACTATTTTCATTTTGATTCACGCTCCTAATACAGATACTTCAAGTTTGAATATTCTTTATCTTAAAAGTCATACTCGTTATGACTATGACTATATTAGCGAAAAATAATTAAAAGTGTCAAATGGTAGTTTGATTTCTAGAGACACTGGCTAGACGCACAAAAGGAAGTAATTATGTGCTTTTTTTAACCCAAGCTACTACTAATAGGCGATAAAAGTTGGAAGCTATTGATATAAGATGAACGGCTAAACCCAATCTTGGGCGGAATAATTAAGGAGCGTTGAATTATGTCAAACCCTTTATCAATTTTGATTGTAATAGTGGGAAGTTTATTTGCGGGGTTTTTGATTAATTTATCGAATAAAAAGAACAAAAATTGGTCAAAAAAATACTTTTTACCGCTAATGTTTTGGCTGCTATTCGGAACGTTTGTGGCAATGGCTATTCAAGAGGCAATTGTAAGTATATTAGGAGTAGATAGCGAAACATTTCCTGATTTGATTGGACTTGGGCTAATGATATCGGGTTACGGTATACATTGGTACAGAACTAGCACCCCTAAGTAGACCGAATATTATTACTTATTTCAATCAAAAACCTGGCTTATCCAAGAAACCAGGCTTTTCAACTCTCAACTTCTAACTATTAACTTTTTAACTCCCCTGTGGTAATTGCTTAGTAAGTTCAACATCTTCAGTAGCAAGGGTGTGTGACGGTTTTGATGAATTTTGATAAAAACAGGTAAGAATTGATTTTACCGTCACGCACCAATCACTATATTGTGACAATATTTTAAATACCGAACGTTAATTAATTTTCTATGAAAATAACACTTCATTTAACATCAGATATAGACTTGAATTTGATTAAAAGAGCAGAATAAAAAGATATTTCTGTAGAAGATTATATTTTGGAAATTTTCGCAGAGTATATTTCAAAAGAGATGAATGAGTAATTTTTAGATGCTGTTATCAAATCCTAATACACCACATAAACCGATTGGTGCGTGACGGTAATATCAATTTATTTCATTAAAGTTGAAAATTTTTCGTAACCGTCACAGCACCCTACAAAATAAATGAATTGAAATTAATTAGGAATGGCCGCAAAAGCAACGTTATTACGTCTGAGCGAGCGGCAGCGACGTAATCCCCCAATTGCTGCGATGAGCGGGTGTTACCTAGCATGGACAAAAATAAAAAAACCCAGCTTCTTCAAGAAACCGAGCTTTTAAATTTCTAACTCTTAACTCCTAACTCTTAATTCCTAACTCCTAACTCCTAACTCCCAGCAGGTAATTGCTTTATAACATCAACATCTTCAGTTACTAATAATTCTCTGAGTACTCTTGCTAATGCTTTTTGAGCGATTTGAGAAGTAATTTGTTGTCCCAATCTTTGTACGTTGGGATTAACTACAAGTTGACTGATTTGTTCGATGGCTTTTGAAACATCAAAATTACCGCCTTCTTGCAGAATTTTGATTATATTCTTGATATGTTCTAAAGTTTCTTGTTCTTCACTAGATGCGCCAGGGGTTTCGGTAATCGCCGTTACGCCAACTCTTTCTCGCAATAAATAAGTAAAGTTGTGCAATACGTTTCTACCTAATGCATCAATACCTTTAAATAATTCATCTATTAATTTAGAGCGAATAAAAGCACCGCGCTCCGATGATAAGAATTCTAATCCTTTATCTAATGCATCGCTAGAATCATAATCTTGAGAATTGCGAGCATTTTTTAATAAGTTTTCCAAGCGATTCCAACGAAAACGACCATCTTTAAATAATAAATCCCGTAATGAAGCTCTTAATTCCGGCGCTGGATCGGTTAACAATCGTTTGGAAACGTAAGGATATGCTTCGCTGAGAACTTTAAAATTGGGGTCAATATATATTGCAACACCTTCTAATGTTACCAAGGAACGAATAATCAAAGCGTAATAAGGAGGTACGCGGAATGGATATTCGTACATTAAAGCTGATAAATCATCGGTGATGGTTTTAATGTTTAAATCGGAAACAGAAGCACCTTGAGCATCAGCAAATACTCTGGCGAAAGCTGGAATAATCGGCGTTAAATCAACATCCTCTGTTAAAAAGTCTAATTTAACGTAGTCAGTGGCTAAAGCATCAAAATCGCGGTTGACGACGTGAACAATTGCTTCAATTAAACCGTAACGCTGCGGTGGCTGAATCTCGCTCATCATCCCAAAGTCGAGATAAGCCAATTTTCCATCATAGGTAGCTAATAAATTACCAGGGTGAGGATCGGCGTGGAAAAATCCATGTTCTAATAATTGACGTAGGGAACATTGAACCCCTACTTCCACTAAATAACGAGCATTTATGCCTAGAGCGGCGATTTCTTTTACTTGAGTTAATTTAATTCCGTTAATCCACTCCATCGTCAACACGCGACGATTGGTATATTCCCAGTATATTTTCGGCACATATACGTCTTTCATATGGCCGTAGAGTTGGAAAAAACGCTCGGCATTTTCGCCTTCGTTAACGTAATCCATCTCCTCAAAAACACGCTCGCCTAATTCATCTAAAATACCTACTAAATCGCTCCGCACTTGCTTAATAGCTTTTTGTCCCCAAGCTGCTACTCGGCGTAGGATATATAGATCGATAGTAATGCGATCGCGTAAGTCGGGACGTTGAACTTTGACGGCGACTTCTTCACCGGTACTTTTTAATCTGCCTTTATAAACTTGTCCTAAAGAAGCTGCGGCGATTGGATCCGGTGTAAGTTCGCTATAAATATCTTCTGGTTTAGCACCAATTTCTTCTTCAATAAACTGGTAAGCAAGTTCGTTAGGAAAAGGTGGTAATTGATCTTGCAGCCTGGTTAATTCTTCTAAATACACCGGAGGAACTAAATCCGGTCTTGTAGACAATGCCTGCCCGATTTTAATATATGCCGGTCCCAATTTTGTCAGCAATTCTCGCAATTGAGCCGCACGACGGGGGTCATCTTTTACCTTTTTACCAAGCTTAGTATCCCACCACACACCCAAAGCAAAGCTGACAACGGGAGTCAAAACCGCGAATATCCGCCCCCAAACTTGCAAAGGTTTTTTTCGATAATGGGCTGCTATTTCCGAAGCATCGTAATGCAATCCTAAAGGTTCGTTCGCACTCGCTACTTGCAACCGATTTTTGGGATATGCTTTTGTTGCTGGTAACTCAACAATCGTGGAATCTACTTTATCTGCAAGCACTAATTTTGTCTCTAGTGGTGTGGAATTAGGAGGAACTGTTTTAATATTCATGGACTTATCGCACTGCAGCTGAAACGTTAAGTATTGTAACAATCGCTTTCATAAGTGTAACTCATAAGAACAGTTAACAGTGAACAGTTAACAGTGAACAGTGTTCGCTAAGCGTGTCCCGGAGGGACATACAGTGAGTAGTTGGAAATCATTTATTCTCCTCCCCATCTCCCCATCTCCCCATCTCCCCATCTCCCCTTGTCTCCTTGTCCCCTTGTCCCCTTGTCATCTAAATCCTCGATACTTAAAAAAAGTCTATAATTAGTGCCAATTTGTATCAAACTCGAATTAAACTAAGTTTGGTACACTTGTTCGGTAGTTCAAACAATTTTGATCTGAGTAATTATTTGAGGTTGTTTGCGTTCAATTTCTAGTATCTCAAACTGTAGAAGTATCCCGCGTCTGCCTTAACGGAGAATTTAGCTTAATGTTGCTCTCCCTTTATATAGAGAATTTTGCTTTAATTGACAAATTAGAATTAGAATTCGGTGCCGGGTTAAATGTACTGACGGGTGAAACCGGCGCTGGTAAATCAATTATCCTTGATGCTATTGATGCGGTTTTGGGTGGTAAAGTATCCAGTCGGGTGATTCGCACTGGCAGCCAAAGAGCGACAATCGAAGGTACTTTTACTTCTAATTCCGCTTTATCTGTTTGGTTAAGCGAACAAGAAATTGATTTACTTGATGAAAATTCAGTAGTTATAAGTCGTGAAATTACTGCTAATACTAGTAATGTCCGCAGTCGATCGCGAGTAAATGGTGTTCTGGTAAATCGACAATTAATGAATGGTTTGCGGGAACGTCTTGTAGAAATCACCGCTCAAGGACAAACGGTACAGGTAGGACAATCGGCACAGGTTCGTAACTGGCTTGATTCTTATGGCGGCGATGCTTTGATACAGCAGCGTTCCCTGGTGACTGGGGGTTTCAATAGTTATCAAGAAGACCATTTATTATTAGAACGCCGTCGCACTTCCGAACGGGAACGGCTACAACAACTTGACTGGCTGACTTATCAAGCGAAAGAATTGGGAGATGCGAACCTGAGCGAACCCAACGAACTTGAAAGACTTTTGCAAGAGCAAGAACGTCTCAATCATGTAGTTGAGTTGCAACAGATGAGTTACAAAGTTTACCAAGACTTGTATCAAAGTGACGGTGGAGGTTCCACAGCTACAGACTTGTTGGGAGATACTGAAGCTACCTTGATGAACATGGTAGATTTCGATAGTTCCGAACTCCAACCACTATTGGAATTAATTAGAGACGCTCAAACAGCAGTAACGGAAGTAGCGCGACAAATGAACGCCTATGGAGCGGGTTTAGAAGCAGATCCCCAAAGATTGGATGAAGTAGAAGAAAGAATTCGGGAATTAAAGCAAATTTGCCGCAAGTATGGCCCACTCAGTGAAGCTATCGAACATTACAATCGCATTCAAGAGCAGTTAAAGGAGCTTAACGATAGCGAACAATCCATTGAAAAGTTGGAGAAACTTGAACTCGAACGTTTGCAGGAACTTACCTCTGATTGCAACAAATTAACCAAATTGCGTAGCGCTACAGCAGCTTTATTAGAAGCGGAGATTATTAGGGAACTTAAACCCCTAGCAATGGATAAAGTACAATTTAAGGTTGAGATAGAATCCATCTCCCCGAGTGCAAACGGAAGTGATAAAATAGGCTTTTTGTTTAGCCCAAATCCGGGAGAACCCCTACAATCTCTATCAAAAACTGCTTCTGGCGGTGAAATGAGCCGTTTTTTACTAGCTTTGAAAGCTTGTTTCTCAGTTGCAGATAATGCCGGAACAATGGTATTTGACGAAATCGATGTCGGGGTTTCCGGAAGAGTTGCTCAGGCTATCGCCGAAAAGTTGCATCAATTAAGTTTGCAAATGCAGGTATTGTGTGTTACTCACCAACCCCTAGTAGCAGCAATGGCAGATAGGCATTTTCACGTTAAAAAGCAAGTAATTAGTCAAATAAAGGGTAATAAAGAAAACAACGGACATGGGGAAGAGCGTACCGTAGTTAGGATTACAGCTTTAGATAATTTAGATAAAAGACGAGATGAAATAGCCCAGTTAGCTGGTGGAAAATCAGCGAATGATGCTGTAGCTTTTGCAGAATCTTTGTTAGCGAAAGCAGCGACTCATCGTCAAGAGAAAGGGAAAGGGAGGAAGAAGAAATCGTAATATTCTCAAACGCCATCACCGGGCACCCATAAGAATTTTTTTAGAAGAAAAAAAATCTTATGGGAACCCATCACCCTGAAGGGTGGGGCTACAGAAACAAAGCCCACCAAGGTGGGCTGGAAAACTGGAAATCCGAATGTTTTATAGCCCACGCAGGCGGGCTTCGCAATTGTAGCCCCAGCCTTATAGGCTGAGGGCATTATTTCAACCCATACCCATGTCTTACAGAGATTTTAGTATTTCAAAAGTAAAACAAAAGTTTAATTTAACATTGGTAGAAGGTAGACGTTTTCTTCCGGAAATTGAACCTGTTTTACCAAGTCCCTATTTATCAGAGTTTTTAGAAGAAAGTATTCCTTTAGCAATTGCAATGGGTTCTGAAAAAGCACGTTCTGAATTAATTATTAGTCCGATTTTATTTGAAATTAGGAAAATTTTTAATAAAGAAATCAGCTTTTTTTCTGGTGAAGAATTCAACGTTGATGCAACTGTGGGATTGACGGGATTTTGTGATTTCCTTATCAGTCGTTCCCCCGAACAATTATTTATTGAAGCACCAGCGGTAGTAATTATAGAAGCGAAAAAAGAAAATCTCAAAGGTGGTTTGGGACAGTGTATTGCTGAAATGATTGCAGCGCAGAAATTTAATGCGGAAAATGATAAATCGATCTCAACTGTATATGGAAGCGTAACTAGTGGAAATTTATGGAGTTTTTTTAAATTAGAAGATACTACCGTAACTATTGATTTGACAGAATATTTAATTCCGCCAGTTGAAAGATTATTAGGAATTTTAGTATGGATGGTGCGTGATGGGTTGAACTAATATGAATTATTTATTTGTACTACCCTAGAACAATTATCAAAAAAATGATTATATGCCATGGGAAAAAAGTACAAAAAGTCTCCATTAAGAGAACAAAACTAATCGAATACCAATATCAATGTCACGAAGAATCCGGGTAGCATGATAGCGGAAAGTACTACGACAGTTACCTGGAACAACATACCAAGAGCCACCACGGAGTATCCGAGGAGAACTAACATTATTCAACCAAGCACTACCATCACTAGGGGAACCTTCATAATTACGATGGCAAGTATCTTGGCACCATTCCCATACATTTCCATGCATATCAT
>JBHJJJ010000365.1:0-12273 GCA_050042755.1 Rivularia sp. (in: cyanobacteria) | reverse complement strand
TTGACATCAATAATCTTATACGCATACTATAGGGGTAACATATCAACAGGTCGATAGCAAATGAGTACTTTAACTTACTGCAAGGGATTACCAACCCCCAAGGATGAATTGAATCATTTAGGGATAACAGACTTTGAGACTTTTTTAGGCTCATATTCTCAGGTATTCCATAAAGCAACTTGTGAAACAGTTAACCATTTGCTATCGGCTGATAATTTCAATAAATCTCAATGGAATACTCACCTACAGGCTAGCTATGGCATAAATAAAAGACATGCTAATGGTGTTATATCTTTTGCCAAAGGTGCGGTAGATTCAGCAAATTCGTTACGAAATAACCATGTAGAAACACTTGAAGGTAAATTAAAATCTATTAAAAAGTGGATAGAAAAACGGGAGAAGAAGCTAAAAAATGCGGGAAAATTTTATTCTAAAAAGAATTGGATAAAATCAAAAACGGGTTGTAAGTTTCCTATTTATTGCAGTATTCAATCTAAAGGCACTAACTGGCAGTACTTAAAATTTAAACTTCATCATAAAAAGCGATTAGTAAACAAATTAACTAAGCAGATAGAACATTTAAAATCTAAACCTATTCAAGTAAAAGTACCTCGTAATCATTGTTTTATTGTTGGTTCTAAATCTGAAAGTTTTGGGAATCAAGTATGTCAATGGGACGGTGAATATATAAGTTTCCGTGTTCCCTACTGCTTAGAGTCTATGTTTGGAACTCATGTTAAAACTAGGATTGGTAAATTTGATCGGAATATTAATAGATTACCTGTTGATGGTTCTAGAACATGGCATTTTTATCGTAAAAATCAAAAATGGAATGCAGCAGTACAGTTTACCCCGCGAGAAGTTACTCAAGTTTCGAGGCATTCCGACTACGGATGTATTGGAATTGATTTAAATCCCGGCTCTATAGGTTGGGCTCCCGTCAGATTATCAAGGAAACTTAAAAGCTCACGCGAGAATACCTTTGCAGCAAGGATTACCAAAAGGTTATCTTGATGCTCAATTAGTAGACGCTTGTCTGCAACTAGTAACTATTGCTGATACCTATTCCTGTCCTATAGCTGGGGAGGAATTAGACTTTGCAACTAAGAAAGAAACCTTAAATGAGCTTGGTAATAAATATGCCCGTATGCTTTCTGGTTGGGCTTATTCGAGATTCTTTGAACTACTAAATTCAATATGCTCTAATCGTGGAATAAAGGTATTGACAGTTAATCCCGCCTATTCCAGCTTGATAGGACTAGTTAAATACACTAAGCAATATGGTTTAGCTAGCGATGAAAGTGCTGCATTTGTAATAGCTAGACGCGCCCAAAGATTAACTGAAAATATACCGCACCCCATAACCGCTTACCTTGACATGAAGCCAGGGAAACACGTGTGGAGTGCGTGGAACCAACTGAATAAAAATTTAAAAGCTCGTACTGAAACAAGAAATAGGCATTCTTATTACAGTATCTCTAACTGGGATTTCTTGGTCAAGGAACCTTTGGGAACCAAGCACAAACGCGCGCTAAGAAATGAGATAACTTACACCGTGGAGTTTTGAATAACCAATGTCTAACATTGGGTAATCTTTTTTAAACGGTTAAGTCTAGAGAACGATCGCTTTGGGTAAGTTCATTAGAGCAGTATAGTTGTATATAAAATTGGAAACATTTCTTGTTTAGGAGCGAGCAAGAAGTACTGCAGGATAAAGCGGGATAATGGCGATAAACTGCATAAGTTTTGCTTACTTACATCTATTTACCTGTATAAGCAAGGAAAAATCACCCCTACTAATTAAACCATGTCCAATTCAACTTATTCCCAAGATTTAAGACTTTTTCTACCAGAAACTGTTTGGTTAGAACCCGAACATTTTTTATTCGCAAAACAAGTAAACTCTGGAAATACAACTAACGCTAGTGATTCTTGGCAAGGCTATCTTAATACATTAGCACTACTTGCTTTTGAATCATGGTTAAGCGATGGAATTTCTCCCGGCGAAGGTGTAGGTAAGCCGAGTCAAGGAATTTTTAGAGACATCAGTGCGATCGTAACTGCTGGCAATCTCAAAGTTGATGAGTTCAAGTTTTGCACCATCGCCACAGAACATTTACTGGATGAAATTGTCAATATACCACAAGAGGTAATTGATAATCCAGAGTTAGCAGCCCATTTTTATGTGCTACTAGAAGTATTGGAAGAAGAGGAAGAGGTGGTAATTAAGGGCTTTTTACCTCATAACCAGTTAGTGGAGATTAAAAGTAATTTAAAACAGCCCATAAGTGATGGTTATTATCAACTACCACTGTCTTTATTCGATCTTGAACCAAACCATCTATTATCCTATCACCGTTACGTGGAAGCATCAGAATTTGCTTTACCGGTAGTTGAGAGTAGTTTACCCGTAGCTGAGAATAAAGTTACTCAAGTCAGTGAAAGTTTATCGAAAGTTGTACGTACAACTACCACTAAATTAAGTCAATGGTTGCAAGGGGTAATTGATGAAGGTTGGCAAACAATAGATTCTCTTTCCAACCCAGAATTAAATTTAGCTTTTAGTACCAGAAGTGTTGATACAGGTATCAAAAAAGCGAAAATTCTTGATTTAGGCATAGATGTGGATTCTAAAAAGGTTGCGCTGTTGCTCAATATATCACCTGACAAGCAAAATAATCACAGTCAAGATAAAATTAGTGTTTTAGCCCAGCTATATCCAATAGCTGAAGAAAGATTTTTACCACACAATACCAAATTAACATTGCTATCTAAAACTGGTAAATCTCTTCAAGAAGTTACTTCCAGAATTCAAGATAATTACATTCAATTGAAACCTTTTAAAGGTGAACCGGGTAAAAAGTTTAGTATCCAAATCAATTTAGAAGATGTCAGTCTGAATGAATATTTTGAATTGTGAAAAATCATGCCCTATCACTGGGTATTTGATTGCAGCATGTGTTTGATTTTAGCCGTCTGAAATTGAAGACATGCTAAACTTTAATATGTAATACTTTCTACAATTGTTATTAAGCTCATGTTCCCTAAAATGCTTGGTTTAACTACATTAAACTCCAGATAATCAGGCATTTTGCCATATATTGATTGATCGGAGGTTTCATCAACTTACACAATGTCTGGATATAGCGGTTTTTTGTTGTGTATAATACAAGCGCTCACCTCACCCCAACCTTTTGCAGCCCTCTCCGATGCTTTAGAGAGGAGAGGGGGTGAGGTTTAATGTATAACTCACCGGAGGCGGAGCGTCTCCGGCTCTGCTCAACTTAAATTCGCTATATAAACATTTAGTCCCAAAGTAATTGGATTATGGCAAGAAAATTCCCAGACTTCAGACGAGCAAACGATCGCGATAACTTTGAATATTTTCTAGAGGATGGTAAAGTCAATAGCTCTTGGGCAAAACCTGGAATTCTTTTGATTGGTGGAGCAGAAAAGGCAACAGTGGGGGAAGATGCCGCTACTAAATGGTTTCTCGATCGAGCCAATCGGGGAGATTATTTAGTACTGCGCTGCGGTGGGGTTGGCAGACAAGCTCAGTGGATTGTGGATAATTATAGAGATTTAATTAATTCTGCCGCTGAACTTTCTATTGACAGTCGAGAAGCAGCCAATAACCCAGAGGTGGTGCAATATATTAGAGACGCGGATGCTTTATATTTTGCCGGTGGCGATCAAAATAAATACGAAGATTTTTGGGAAGGTACAGCTACAGAGGAGGCAATTAATTATTTAATTAATCATAAAAAAGTTCCTGTAGGTG
Organism: Rivularia sp. (in: cyanobacteria); assembly: GCA_050042755.1. Lineage (GTDB taxonomy): Bacteria > Cyanobacteriota > Cyanobacteriia > Cyanobacteriales > Nostocaceae > Rivularia. Next base: position 8,492 of record JBHJJJ010000365.1, on the reverse strand, counting down.
GAACTAGTGCTGGAATGGCAATTTTAGGAGATTATTATTATGCTCCTTCTAAGCGAGGATTGTTGAGTTCAGAAATTTTAAACGATCCTTTTCATCCCAATACCCAGGATATTTATCGCAGTAATTTTCTCCAAGTTCCTTATCTGAAAAATGTGATTACTGACACTCATTTAGATAGATGTAATGATAATCATCCCGAGACAAGATATGGCAGAATTTTAGGATTAATGGCCCGAATTATGCTGCTTGAAAACAATCCCGTTTACGGTATTGGTTTAGAAGAAGGAGCCTTTGCAGCCATTGATGAAAACGGAATTGCTCAAGTTTTTGGCAATGATTCTGATAGGGGACAAGATGCCAATTTTTTACAAACTAATGGCGCGTTACCAGAACAAATAAAACCAGATTTGCCTTTAATTTGGGATAATCGTGGACGAGCTGTTAAAGTTTATAAAATTCAAGGTACGCCAGAAGGAAGTGGCTTTTTTGACCTTAATAACTGGTTAGATGCTCACGGAGGAACTTGGGAATATTGGTTTACAACTGGTGGTGATTCTGGTTTTCGACAAGAGCGAATTCGGGATTAAAATATGAATTTCACATCTTGAACCATTCTCAACAACCGCCTTAGAATTCATTCCAAGAGGATTACTATAGCGGTTGATTTTTAAATAGACTAATGCGATGAATTTTACTCTTTCAATAATAAATAATATAGCTCGCCTTCATTAACAATAGCACCAGCGCGATCGCCTGCCTGTTTGCCGACACCGATATAGTAATCAACTCTACCGGGAGTTTTGATGGCACCTCCAGTGTCTTGATCGAGAACATAACGACTCACCAGACGCTGCTCAATTTTGCCTTCATTGATAAATGGAAAAGGGGCGCGAATTATGGCTAATGCACCAGGAGGCATTAAGGATTTATCTGTAGCAATCGATCTTTCTGGAGTAACTGGTACGCTGAGACTGCCGATTGCGGGAGCATTTTTGGTATCTTTAAAGAAAATAAAACGAGGGTTTCTAGGTAAGTAAATATTTTGGCTTTGGGGATTATTCTCTAGGTAATTAATCACTTTTTCTAGAGTAATTCCCTCTTGTTCCAATTTTCCGTCTTTAATTAATTCTTTCCCTAAACTGACATATTCGTGGTCGGTATTTCCTGCATAATTAATTGTAGTAGTAGTACCATCAGGAAATTTCAATACAGCAGAACCTTGAACTTGAGCAATAAAAGCATCCATTCGCGATTTCAACCAAAATAATTCTAAATCTTTGAGTTTACCTTTTGCTGCTTGTAAAGCGTCTGCACCTTCCAATTCTAAACGGGTAGGATGGGGTTTACTCCAAGTTTGAAAATCGTCGGGTAAGCGGTAGATGGGATAGCGGTAAACTGAAGTCGGTTTGCGACTTGCGAGGTAAATTGGTTTGTAGTAACCAGTGAATAAAATAGTACCTTGATTATCGGAACCAATAGATTTATAAAATACAAATTCTTTGTTTACAGCGGCTTGTAATTCTTGGGCATTTTGAGAATTAACAACTAATTCACGAAACCTATTCAAGCTTTTTTCAATTCTTTGGAGTGTGATTTGGGGAACAATATATTTTTGATACGCTACTTTTGCTCTTGGTGTTTGCAGATAGCTTAAACTATGATCGATTGCCTTGATTAAATTCTGTTTATCCCCAGCTTCACCCCAAATTTGATTGTCAAGGAAATCTTTCTCATCTTGTGGTAATGATGTTTGTAATGATAGAGGTGTCTGATTGGGAGTTGTTTGAAGTTGGACAGGTGGTACCGTTTGATTTTCTTGGCTAACTTGTTGCTGATGATTACAAGATAATAGAGGTAAGCAGCCAAGATAAATTATGAGGATTTTCTTTGCTAATTCATTTTGAAACTGATGTTTATATTGCATTTTTGGGAATGTTTGGTTCATCAGTACCTTATATGCTAAAAATATCTTTAAAAATCAAATGAATAATTGGAGTTTGGCAAGCAGGTTATTCACCGCACATTTTTCTGGTGTAGAAAGCAGAAAGCGGCGTGCATGTTCCCATTATTGCCGTGCCGCTGTGTGAGAAAAACATCAGAAATCAAAGGTAATAATAAAGCTTGCGAAGCGTGATAATTCACAAAAAGGTTGGTTCAGTAAGTAGGCGCAAAAAAACATAACTATCTATATAAAAGTAAATTAACCTCAAACCCTTATACCTTTTGCCTTTTGCCTATTGCCTTTTTCAACTATAATTTTCCGTGCCTCGCTACTTAGATTACCTTTTGCTACAGCTTTATTGGAAAATAGAACAAACAGCACAAAGTTATCCCCTGTTGTTGAATTGGTGCTTGAGATCGAAAATACTGAAATAGTATTAGAGCTATAAGAGGAAATCGAAACCAATGCCCTGGTTTGTGAAAATAGAAGAAGGAAAAGTTGATAAACCAACTTTTGATAAATACGTACCCGCTCACAAAGCCTATGTGGAAGAATTGAAACACAAAGGACATCAAGCCAAAACCGGTTATTGGGCACAATACGGCGGCGGAATGTTGTTATTTGAAGCCGCTTCCATGGAAGAAGCCCAAGCTATTGTCTCCCGCGACCCTTTGGTTGAAAATAATTGTGTTGACTACAAGTTATACGAATGGCGGCTCATAGTTGAATAAATCAAAATTTTAAATTACTTGTCACACATTTCAACAAATTAATGCTATATTAGTTTCAGGCTCGGACCTATGCAACTGCAACGCCCAAACCTTGTCAGGACCGGAAGGTAGCAGCAACACGGGATGCTTGTAGTAGGCGTAGACTCCGGGCTGTCCTATTTTTAAGAGTATTCTCGTATAATGCCTGGTTTTGGAGATATTGTTAAAAAAGCTTTTTACCTTGGTGTTGGTCTAGCTTCCTACGCTAGCGAGAAAGCAGGTGGAACTTTAGCCGAATTGCGATCGCAAGTTCAAAAGCTGGCAGACGAAATGGTTGCGAAGGGCGAAATGACTACAGATGAAGCCCGTAAGTTTGTAGAAGATATGATGAATCAAGCTCAATCATCTGCGAGTGATGGCAGCGATGAAAGCGCTTCTCGAAGATCACCCCGCCGCATAGAAATTTTAGGGGATGATGAGGAACCAATGGAAAAAAATTCTCAACCTGAAGATGTTGATAAATTACGCGATCAAGTGAAGCGAATGCAAGACGAATTGCGTCGGTTGCAGCGCGATCAATAGGCAGTTAAGTTAAGAATTATTAATTTAAAATTCGGAAACAGCCCCCTTAGCATTCGCGGATATTCCAAAATAATGTGTATCATAAAATATTCCCTGGAGGGTGTACTTTTAGTATGTAAAAGTATGAAAGCATAAAGCATTTATCCGTGGTATTTGCGCCCATTTGCTAGCATAGTTTGGTTTTTAATTGCCACCTTCGGGGAAAAGCAGTAAAAGCATTGAAATAAATGTCCTATGATTGAGAGAGTGAGGACTATTTTTTATGGATGAGTGGCAAAAAGATTTTTCGGAAATAGTAAAATCAGTATCTGATGAAGTGGAACGCTTCTTCATAGGGATGACAGAAGTAGTAGATAGTTTTGTTGAACTGACTGAAGAAATTAGCGAACAAGTTCAAACAACCTTACTTACTGAGGTAGATCAATATTTACAGGATTTAGCGGAACCATTTTTGGAAGTTTACTGGGATTTTGAGGATGTTTTGGGAGATGATTTAGAAAGTCATTTTCCTTATCCGGTTTCTCCGACTGCGGAACAAAATTCTGCCTGTATTGGTTGTCGTAATTATCACGGACAAGTTTACAACGGTAACTTATTAGTTTGCGGCATTCATCCCCATGGATATGAATACGAAAGTTGTCCCGATTGGGAAGGGGAGTGAGCAGTTAACAGTTAACAGTGAGCAGTTTGCAGTTTGCAGTTTGCAGGTAACACTTGAGAGTGAAGATTTGAGAATTATAAGAGAAGGTAGACAAGGGAAAGGGTTGGATATGTGAATTAATATCCAATACCTCATGCCCGTGCCCAATTAAGTTATTAATTATTATTAAATATAAATGACTGACAACAATACTGAAGTTAAATACGGCGAGCGGGAGATTACAGAAGGTAAGTTAATTACTTTTCCGAATCCGCGTGTGGGAAGAAGATACGATATTAATATTACTTTGCCGGAATTTACTTGTAAGTGTCCGTTTTCTGGCTATCCCGATTTTGCGACGATTTATGTAACTTATGTGCCCGACGAAAGGGTTGTAGAGTTGAAGGCTATAAAGCTTTACATTAATAGTTATAGGGATAAATATATTTCCCATGAAGAATCAGCCAATCAAATTTTAGACGATCTCGTGGCAGCTTGCGATCCTTTGGAAATTACCGTAAAAGCTGATTTCACACCACGCGGTAACGTGCATACTGTGGTTGAAGTTAAGCATCAGAAATAGGGTACGGGCATTGGGAATAGCCTGCCGCTCTTAGGCGAGTCTTTGAACCAAGAATCCCCTCGCCTTTAGGCAGGGGAGTGTCAACTCCTTCCAATATCTCCCAATAAAGAATCTTATTTTCGATTTTAAAAGAATATATATAACTAATGTAGAGACGGCGTGCACAGTGCAATGTCTTTGCATATTTATAGTGGCTTCAATAATTCGATAAAACGGTAAGAACGAAATGCTTTTGATTGAGTAATTTTTAACGCTTGTATAGAGGTACATGAAAAAGGTCAAAGGAAATTTTTATAAATTTTTAGGTGGTAGAGTATTGCTTGCAACGAGTGAAATGTATTGAAAACAAGCATAAATCTATCGATAAAGCTATGTAAATTGGGAAGTTATGCCTTAGGGATTTTCCGCCTGAGAAATTAAAATTGCGGTAAAACTTACGGGTTATTACGTATATTCATTTGAAAAAAAAAGCGGTTAAGATTACTTATTAGCGAATAACGTAGCTAGCTTCTTAGTAATCTCAACATCGTATTCTTCACTATATGACACCTACTTCCAGAGAAGTTTTGCAAATGCCTGCTCGCGATACAGTAGGCGATATGAGAGATATACCGGATATTTATCCGCAACCAGGTTGGGTATGGCAATATCCATCAGTAAAGCAATCAATTCTTAAGTTTGCTCAGCCTTTAGCATTAAGCATTGTTGAGTTATTTCACTATGCCTTGTTTTTAACTCAACTGGGCGTTGCCTATGCTCTTTATAACTTTCCTCCACAAGCATCATATCAATCCCTATTTTGGTTGATGATGGCTCCAATCTTCCAAATTTTGGCTGGATTTGCTCCAATCGTGATGCATGAATATGAGGGTTGGCAGGTTGCACCCTTTCAAGATCCACCTTCAGAGGAAGGACAGCCACCTTTGGATAGGAGTAAATATAATAATGAAAGACTGCGGGAAGCTGCTTATAAATTATTGTTTGCCTATCAAGCCGTTGCAGCGATAATGTTCATCATCGGGGTTTACGGAGTACAAGAATGGAAACTTGGCTCTCTGACTATTTCTAATCCTTGGACTCTGATTATTTTAGGTGCAACATTTGTTTGGTTGTATATTTGTCCTAGAACACCTTTATCAACTTTCAAGGTTAATTTAGGACAAGGTAAACGTCCAGTATTTCCTATTCCTATTGGAATTCTAGTCACATTTGGCATTGCAACTTTTATATATATTATTGCCATGATCCATTTATATGGATTAGTGCCAGCATTAATCACCACGGTGTTCTTAATTTTAGGGGGAGCAGTGGAAGGATTAGTTGCTGAAAGTACATTCAATCAATTTTGGCATTGGTTAGCGGTAGTATTTTTGGGTGCTGCTGGCATCACTCAAATCATTGCTCTTGTATACCTATAGGTAGTCTATGGAGCAATAATCCATAAGACATCTCTGAGAATGAATCTAAAAGTTTTGTACAACTTGGGCTCCCTTTCTAGAGATGTCTATTCATTATTAAGTAAATACAGAGGCTGATAATGCTAAACAAGCAATCGGAAAAAATTGTCAATTTCTACTGGTTTTTGGGGCTTGCCCAAGTTGTTCACAGTATGGAAGAAACCTACACTAACCTTTACGATTACTTCGCCGTTATGAGTGAGGCATTGCATAATATTATTCACTGGATCCCCGTCTTTGGAATCAGTGCAGATTGGTTCGCGATTCTCAATTATCTGATGATTGCTTTAATATTAGGCTCGGTGCCTAGTGTTGAAAAAGGAAGTGGATGGAGCTTTTATTTGATGTGGACTTGGGCAATTGTCGAGTTTTTGAATGGAATATTTCATCTTAGCATGTGGTTTATTAAGGGTAGTTACTTCCCCGGAGGAATATCTGGCCCCATTTTGTTTGTGTTGAGTATTCTTTTCATTCAACAACTTATAAATGCTTCTAATAAAGAAACAGCGCAGCTAAGTAGTTAAATGGAAAAATTGATAACTACGTAATTACTTCGTTTCACTTGCAATTACGTAGTTATGTTTATTTATGCTTACCTACTTAACAAGCGCGATCGCACAGCATCAAATAAATTAATTATGTCTTGGAAAAAATTATTCTGGTTAGGCTCAAATTTAACTATCTTTTTGTCATTAGTTTCAGTTAGCCTTGTTGTCGCAGCGATTACTGAAAATAAATGGGGTGGAGATTCAACTATTGCTCACCTACTCTGGATTAGTGCTGGATTAACAGGCTGTTTATTATTGATTGCTGTTTTGCTCCAACTCAGTTATACCTACAATTGGGCTGGAGCGCCGATTGTCGTCAAGCCAATTCATAATCGAGGAACTGATGTCGCCATCATCTTTATTCAAGGGGAAGAAATTCCTATCAAGTTATATTGTCCAGTTGCAAAGGCTATTCAAGATGCTGCGCCGGATTTAAATATTTGGGTTGGCATTCCTCAGTTCATTGGCGATTCTCCAATTCCCCGTGAAACAGGATTGGCGATCGATAAAGTCATTAGTCAAATGCACAAGGAAGGGATGCCAGAAACTGACAATATTTTCTTTGCAGCTCATTCTGTAGGTGGAATCGCCATCCAAAAATATCTCAAGAGCTTCCCTAAGCGTGCAAAAGGACAAATCTTGATGGGTTCTTTTTTAGGTAAGGGATATGTCTCCAAATTGGATGACAAAGGGAAAACGAAGATTGAATATACTGTTCCGACTTTAACTATTGGCGGCACTTTAGATGGGCTGGCTCGAATTACCCGCATTGCCAGAGGGTTTTGGCATCAACAAATTAATCCATCGAAATCAACTGACATCGATAATTTTCCTGTGATTGCCATTGACGGAGCAACCCATATGCAATTTGCTTCTGGCAAAGCAATTGGTTATGTAGCCGATTTCGATCTCAAACCTAAGTTTTCACAGGAGAAAATTCACGAGCAAATTGGCGAGTTAGTTTATAACTTTATTAGTTCCCGATTGCCAGATACCAATTATGACAGTATTATTTTTCTCAAGGAAAAACGTATCAAAACACAGCAAATGCTCCAGCCAATTATCGATGCGTTTGTGAAGGAAGGGTATAACGGGTTCAAACCGGCTTGTTATTGCAATCAGAGTGATAATCCACGTCCAAATCCAAAGACAACTAATTGCTCCTCCGAGCCACTAGGCTGTCAACCTCGAGAATGTACCGCCTATTCACCTTGGATTGAAAAGGATGCCAATCCAATCATGGCAGGTAGAGACAGCTTGCTCAAATTGAATCCCGATGCCCCAAGCTTCAATTTTCTTGATAGCTTTCATCGTTCCTATACTGTCACATTTAGACCTCCTTGGGTTCATATTCCCAAAATTACTAAAATTGATGGAAAGCTAAAAATCACTAGCGTTACCCAGGCTTTGTACCATTTTCTTGATTCTTTTGATACTGGCTTTTTCCCTATAGCAGCTTTCTCCTTGCGAGCTAAGCTCAATTCGCGCCAAAAAATCTGGAAACATGCAGGGGTTAAAAATCCTAATTTTAAACAAACAGATGGCTCTTCAAGGGGCAATGAAATCAATCAGCAGGTTTACAAATGGGCGCTGGAACATGCAGGGGAAGAAGCTAGGAGCTACTTCGATCAAAACGGCGTACAGATGCTTATGGGAGAAGACAGTATACCCATTGTTTCAGCTGGGCCACTTTGGGTATGGGTTTATCCCAAGTACAAATATATTAGGATAGATAACGAACAGTTTTGTCAAGTTAGAGCGAGGGTGATGAAAACTCCCATTAATTACCCTATTCGTTCAGCAAGCGGATTTCATTACTGTCAGCTTCTCTCTCCTGCCTCGGCAATGGAATGGATTTATATCGATGGTTTGAGAGCTAAAGCTTCTGTTTCTGGAACTACTATTACTTATGGTCCTTTAGCTGGTGGCTTAGGTCAAATTCTCAAATTCCTTTTGCGAATATTACTTCGTCAAACCCGAATTAAAGCACTGGTAGGCTCTTAACCTAATATTATTGGGTAAAGGTAGAG
>JBHJJJ010000364.1:0-12807 GCA_050042755.1 Rivularia sp. (in: cyanobacteria) | reverse complement strand
AATATTCAGTATTAGCAGTTGTACCAATAAGTTGTATAAGTTCTTGGGCATTAACTGTTAAATTTCCTCCATTGCCCTCACCATATGTAGAAGCACTCACATCTGCCCCATCTTCGAGTGCGAGCATATTAGTATTAATTGTCAAATCTCCCGCATTTCCTGTTGAGCTAGATGATGCTCTCGCAGACAAGCGACTGTCACTACCAATGAGTTGAATATCTTGGGCAGTAATCGTCAAATTTCCCCCATCTCCTGTTGACTCAGATTCTGCATCAGCAAACAAGCCAGTAAGCCCATTCTCACCACCAATGACTTGTATATCTTGGGCAGTAATAGTTAAAATTCCTCCCCTGCCACTACCAAATGTATCCACACACACCCGTGCTACATTTTAGAGTTGCAAGGTATTAGAACTAATAATGACATCTCCTCCTTGCCCCCTTGCTTGCGATCGCACATCATTATTAATCAAACTCCCATCCTTAAGATCGATCGCACCGGTTACATTGATATCAATATTTCCTGCCCTACTTCCATCGTCACCCAAATCAGTATCTATGCCTGCAAATAGCGCACTCCCTCCTGTCATCTCTAAATTCTGAGCATTAACTGCGATACTTCCACCATCACCAGCACGCACGTTTACTCTCGCTTGATTGATAAGGGTTACATCACTCCTTTCTACACCCTCGGGAAAACTTAAACTAAAATTATCCCCATCACTATTCAAGCCAATTGTTCCCGTTGTAGCTAAGCCACCCAACTCTACACGCCCACCAAAGGCATTTAATTCTCCAAAATCAATATTGATATCTCACCCTACTAATAGCAAACTCTTACCATCCGGTACCCGCAATCCAAAGGCTTCAGTACCTGCTGCATTTGTACCAGCATTTAAAACTGAATTATTCTGAATCGATGCTGCTATACCATTTATTTGATTAAAAAACAATGCATTGGGATTTATACTCAGTAATTCCGAGGAACTTTCTGGATCTGTAGCGCTAAAAAAGTTATCCTCACCAAACCTCAGAGCATCAGCGGTACTACCAATAAACGATCCACCAATATCTAATCGCGCATTTTCACCAAATACAATTCCCGCAGGATTAATCAAAAATAAATTCGCCGTACCCTTAGCTCTAATTAACACATCAATATTAGATATATTCCCTCCTGTTACCCTGATGATAATGTTATTTATGTCAAGGGTATTATTAAAGTTAACTTGACCACCCGTGTCTACTCCAAACCTTTCAAAACTGTGGAATAAATTACCTCCTCTTTGGGTACCGCCGGTAATATTGGTAATATTGTTTTCTAAATTGACTACAGAATTATTTGGTAGAGTATTATCTGGTATTACTTGTTGTGCTAAAGCAGTATTTATGGTAGAGAATACTGCACCCAAAATTGCGATCGAGGTTGCTAATTTCCAATTACAGTTGCGAAAAGAAATCATATCTATCGGTAGTTGCCGCTGTTGGGGTTATTTTACTGCTGTTGGGGGAGCGGAGATAATAAATTATTCGTCCCTAGAATATTAATGGGTGTGGTTGAGTTTTACTTATGCAGTTTTTAGGGGAGATGGGGAGATGGGGAGAGGGGGGGATGGGGGGAGAAAATCATTTTTTATTGAGCCATCAAGATTAATGGGTTGTCGCAGACGTAGCAGTGCTACGTCTGCCGACGTTTGGGAGAAAACGAACCAGCCAAAATTTATAAAAAGGATCGCTAGTAGTCTGTCCTATTAATTATGATGGATTGATAAATAAATTTTTTTCTACCCCCTCTACCCCCTCTACCCCCTCTCCCCCTCCTATCCTCACCCGCCAATATTGGATTAACCAAGCACCAGGACAATGAAAATGTCAAGGATTGTTACTTTGTTTATGAAAAATGAGACGTTGTCAATTAAAATCTCTTATTTTCATGATTGAAGAATAAATATATCATGTTCTATGTATAAGCCTTTCCTGGAATTTTTAGAACAAGAACTGATTAGTAGGTTTGATTTACAAGCTCGAAGTATACCACCCGGTTTGGAATCCAAAGTTAGCGATCGCGGTAGAAATCCGGCTACTATTCGCAGTTGGTGTTATGAATGTCCAGAACTAAGAAAAATTCGCTACACTTACATCGATGCGGGACAAAGTGCCCAAATTTTTAATAGCGTTATTTATCCGAACTATCACTACGATATACCGCTATTGGGAATCGATTTTTTGTCATTTGGGAAAGTTAAAAATCTGATTGTAATGGATTTTCAACCTTTATTTTCAGATGATTTATATCAAATAAAATATGTAGAACAATTAAAGTCTTTGCATCAAAAATATCCAGATTTGGCACAAAATTTAGAAATGAAGTTTTATGATGCCAATAAATATTTTTCTAAGTATTTACTATTCGCGAAAACTGACGAGCAAACTGTAGCGACTCGGGTATTTGAAGCTTTTCAAGATTATATAAATTTGTATTGGCAAATGCTCGAACGAGCAGAAAAACTCAGAGATCCAGTTGATATCCAACGTATTGTCAAGGCTCAAAAAGACTACGACCAATATAGTGCAGATCGCGATCCAGCATCTGGTTTATTTAGCAGTTACTTTGGTCATGAATGGTCAGAACGCTTTCTTTATGAATTTTTATTTGAAGATGCCGTGCCTATGGCGGTAACTGCGGGTAAAAGGTGATCGAACAAAAACCCCTAGCGTTCGATCGCATTAAAGATGGGTGAAGACAGGGAGGGGGAAGAGGGGGGAGAGGAGCCACTGCGTTGGGCGGGTTCCCCGACAGTCACGCAAGTGGCGTGGGGAAGAATAATTTAGTACCCGCGTTTGACCATCAAAATTAATGTGGTGAAGTACTAGTTTATCATTAGAGGATAATATAATCTGCGACTTAATCTGAATTCTAAACGTAAAATTCAAATTATTTCAATAATAAAACAATCCAAAATCTAAAATCTAAAATCTAAAATCTAGTGACTCTTTATCAACCATTTCTTGACCATGCGATTTCATATATGAATTCGCGTTTACACCTTGAAGATTATCCCATACCGTCAGGTTTTGAGTCTAAATCTGCTCGGATGGGTAAGGGTAAGAATGAATACGAGGTTCTTACTACTAGCTATGGTTTTCAAACATCAAAATTAAGGCAAATTAGAGCAGCACACGTACAAGGAGGAAATTCCCTCCAAGTGCTAAATTTTGTAATTTTTCCGCAATTAAATTACGATTTGCCCTTCTTTGGAGCAGATTTAGTAACTTTGCCGGGAGGACACCTCATTGCTCTTGATATGCAACCTTTGTTTGCTGGTAAAGCTGAATATGAACAAAAGTATACAGAGCCGATTTTACCAATTTTTCAGGCTCATCAAGAATATTTACCTTGGGGTGGAGACTTCCCTGAAGAAGCTAAACCTTTTTTCTCTCCCGCTTTTCTATGGACTCGTCCCAAAGAAACTGACATAGTAGAAAATCGGGTATTTGCTGCCTTTAAAGACTATCTTGCAGCTTACCTCGATTTCGTCGATGGCGCGGAAGCAGCCACTAATTCTCAAGATTTAGCAGCCATCGAATCAGCACAGTTACGATATATTCGTTATCGCGCCGAAAAAGATCCTGCAAGGGGAATGTTCAAACGATTTTACGGCGAAGAATGGACGGAAGAGTATATCCACGGCTTTCTATTTGATTTGGAAAGAAAGTTGGCGATCGCATCCTGAAGTAAGAGATAAGGGCTAAGTGGTAAGAGAAAGTTACATTTCGTGAAGGATTGTAACTTTTGTTAATTGGTGACTTTGTTTACCTCGCTCTCTACAATTTAGACTTTGCAGAATTTGCCTGGGTGTCTTCTGGAGAAGGGCAAAACTCCAGTGCAAGAAGAATGTAATTAACCTTTATCAAGGGTTTACAGCATTCGAGTCAGGTTGAGTATGTAGTTATTTGTGTCTCATCACAGGAGAATTAATAACACTACAGATTTGAAAATTTACCTCAGAATATAAAGAAAAGTTAAATAATGAGAATAAAATCATAATATTTTGTAAGAAATAAGAAGACCGCAGGATGATATAACAAAAATATCAGGAAAACAGATGGCGATTTGAGTCAAAGGTCTTATGGTTAGGGTTTTTCAGCTTTGCATATAAATGTGAAGTTTTGTGATAATTAGTAAGTTTGGTAGCCCTAAAATCATAAACTAATATCTTGGTATCTGTTTTTGAATCTTGACCGCCGCTTTGGTAGTCTGAGAGTAAGTGAAACTGAAAAATTCAGTTTAGAAGTCAACAAGTTATAGAGCAAGCAGATAGGAGATTAGATAAATGTTAGATGCTTTCGCAAAAGTAGTATCACAAGCTGATACACGAGGAGAATATCTCAGCACCTCGCAATTGGATGCCTTAACAAACATGGTTAAGGAAGGAAATAAGCGCATGGATACTGTAAACCGTATTACCAGCAATTCTTCAACAATTGTTGCTAACGCGGCTCGCGCTTTGTTTGCTGAACAGCCCCAATTGATCGCTCCTGGTGGCAATGCTTACACCAGCCGTCGTATGGCTGCTTGTTTGCGTGATATGGAAATCATCTTGCGCTATGTCACCTATGCAATCTTCTCTGGTGATGCAAGTGTATTAGATGACCGTTGTTTGAATGGTCTACGCGAAACCTACTTAGCATTGGGTACACCTGGTGCTTCTGTATCAGTAGGCGTACAGAAGATGAAAGAATCTGCACTAGCGATTGCAGGCAATACCAACGGAATTACCCAAGGTGATTGTAGCGCTCTAATGTCTGAAGTAGCAGGCTACTTCGACCGTGCAGCTGCAGCAGTAGCATAAATCCACCCGAACTAGGGATTAAGTGAAACTAGTCACTAGTACAAAAAAGCTTTCAAACAAAACTTTGTAAAAAAAAAGGGAGATACCAAGCCAATGAAAGCACCCCTTACCGAAGCGGTTTCAGCTGCGGATTCTCAGGGCCGCTTTTTGAGTAGTACAGAAATTCAAATCGCCTTTGGTCGTTTTCGTCAAGCTTCAGCTAGCTTAGAAGCAGCAAAAAGTCTGACTACTAATTCTCAGCGTTTGGCAGAAGGTGCAGCACAAGCGGTGTACAACAAATTCCCTTACACCACTCAAATGCAAGGCCCTAACTACGCAGCTAATGCTACAGGTAAAGCTAAGTGCGTACGTGACATCGGTTACTACTTACGAATGATCACTTACTGCCTAGTTGTAGGTGGTACTGGTCCAATGGATGATTACTTAATCTCCGGTTTGGCAGAAATCAACAAAACCTTTGAACTTTCTCCTAGCTGGTACATCGAAGCTTTGAATTATATCAAGGCTAACCATGGTTTAAGTGGCGATCCAGCAGTTGAAGCTAATTCTTACATTGACTATGCAGTCAACACTCTTAGCTAATGAGTTAACAATACTTCGAGCTAATGAGTAGTTTTTAGCCCGGAAAGTTAACCAGCTCTTGCGGCAGATGTCTAGGAGTTGTTTAGCTTTCCGGGCAGTCTTATTTTAGACAAGATTAATAAAATCAAAAAAATCAAAAAAACTAAATTTTTTATCGTTTGAAATTATCTAATTGTCGTTGTAGGTATATTTTTTTTTAATCGCAGTAATAAAGATTTAGAATCAATTACTTATTCAAGTAAACTGAAAAATTTTCCTGTCTCATGAGTAAATCGGATTCAGAAAACCTGGAATCTCCTACGCCAGCAAGTGAAGAAACTGAGAGTGAATCTTTAACCATTGAGCAAGCGATCGCAAATCTTCAAGGAACCGATAGAGGTAGCCGTTATTACGCCGCTTGGTGGCTTGGTAGATTTCGCATTCACGAAGAAGCAGCAATTAAAGCATTGATTGCCGCCTTGGATGATGAAGGCGATCGCACACCCGATGGCGGTTATCCTCTACGACGGAATGCAGCTAGAGCCTTGGGAAAACTGGGAGATACTCGTGCTATACCGGCATTGATTAATTGTTTAGACTGCTCTGATTACTACGTGCGAGAATCTGCAGCAGAATCTTTGGGGGTGCTCGACAATAATAGAGAAAGCATTCCCAAGTTGATGGAAATGTTGGATTTGGAAACTGTACACAGCGAAAAAAACCAACCACTAGCCGCAATAATTGAAGCTTTAGGAAATCTAGGTGCAACAGAAGCGATTGAAAACATTAAACCTTTTCTGGAGCATTCTGTAGATTTGGTAAAGTATTCAGCTTTACGTGCAATGTATCAATTGAGCAAAGAATCTTGCTATGGCGACGAACTTGTGAAAGCATTGGATGGAGACAATTTGCAATTGCGGCGTTCTGCCCTCGCTGATTTGGGAGCAATAGGTTATTTAAATGCAGCAGAAGCGGTTACCGAGACATTAGCCGAAAATAGTCTGAAGCTAATTTCTCTCAAAGGTATTTTGGAACATCAGCTAGAAATGCCATTGGATAATGTTGCTCCAAGTATATGTGACGTTAGCATTCGGGTTATGAAACTCATGGATAGCCTTTTATAATATTGCAAGCTGATTCACTTCTGGGTTAATTAACATTAATAATTATTACGAATAGTCTTTTAGATATTGACAGATTCTCCACTCTTGTGAACTTATTGAAAAATTTGGTTTAAAAGCAAGTCCCCGGGTTAAAAGCCACAAAAATAATCTAATATCTCAAAATTTTCAAATCTAAAATCTAAAAGATGCAAACTTCTTGAAGAGGAAAATCTAAAACCTAAAATCTAAAATCGAATGACTAATGAGACTTTGAGACTAATTCAGGCTGTTGAAGAAGCTGATTCCTCCGATAAATTGTTAGATGCTGTAAAAGCACTTGCTGAAATTCGTCAAAATGCAGGAATGGATACCTTAATTGCCGCTTTGGGTTATAACAATCCAGGTGCAGCAGTTGCAGCAGTAGATGGTTTAGTTGCACTAGGAGAAGCGGCAGTAGAGCCTTTACTACAAAACATTGATGGTTATAACTACGGAGCTAGAGCTTGGTCAATTAGGGCACTAGCTGGAATTGGCGATCCGCGTGGTTTGGACATATTGTTAACAGCAGCAGAAACCGACTTTTCCTTAAGCGTGCGGCGAGCAGCTGCTAGGGGTTTGGGTTGTATTCGCTGGTCTAATATGTTGCCATCCCTAGTGCAGGAGAAGCAACTAAAAGTTTTTCAAGTGTTGTTGGAAGTCTCTCAAGATCCCGAATGGGTTGTACGTTATGCAGCGGTTTTTGGGTTACAGTTTTTAGGTATTAATGCCTCCAGTTATCAGCCAGATTTAATACCACTAATAATTAATCGATTAGATGAAATTGCTCGCTTAGATACACAATTAGCAGTTAGAGCTAGAGCTGTGATGGCAAAAAAGGAATTGTGAAAATGTCTACCATCGAAATCAAGAGTTTAGATACAAAAGATGAAAATATTATTGAGATATTTTCCAGTGCCTTTGAAAACTATCCACTCATGCAATTTTTCTTTCGCGATGCATATAAACAATCGATAAAACACCTGATAGAATTAATGTGCCATGAAGTATCCGTAGGTGATAGCTTTTTTCTGGGTGGTTTTGCAGAAGGAAAATTGCAAGGAATTGCTTTTGTAACTCCTCCAGAAAAAGCAAACAACGATGGCGATGCACAAAGTAAACCAACTCCTTCAGAAGAAGAATTCGCAAGATTAATTGGGGAAGAAGCTCTGATGCGGATGGAAGGATACTTAAATTTAAAAAAGGCAAATAAACCAAATCAACCTCATTTCTATATCAACATCCTCGCCGTACATCCACAAAGTCAGAAGAAAGGAATTGGTAGCGCACTTCTTTCCCAAGTACATCAAATATCAGAGGAAAATTCTGAGTCTCGCGGTGTCGCTCTTGATACTCAAATACAGAGTAACGTTGACTACTATCAACATTTTAACTATGGGATTAGTAGTACTGCAGAACTAGAAAATGTCCAAAATTGGTTTATGTTTCGACCTGATGTGGGATAATTTTTTTAACTGATTTTTTATGGCTGATTGCGATGGCGTTAGTGAAGCGTCTCTGAAAGAGATAGGAATGCCCATAGCTCAGCGTCTCGAAGAGAAGGCTTATTGCAATACAGATAAATTGTTTAAAAATTGGTGGCGATTGCTGCAAAATTTCGACATTAACAAAGCTGCGGCGGAAAAAACTTTTACTGAAATAGTTGCAGCTTATTCTACTCCAAATCGTTTTTATCATACTTTAAAACACATCGATCGTATTTTAGAAGTAATTCAACAATTAGAATATCAGACTCAAGATTTACAAACAGTTCAACTTGCAGCTTGGTTTCACGATATAGTTTATCACACCAAAGCAAAAGATAATGAAGAAAAAAGCGCCGCTCGCGCCGTTGAATTACTGTTGCCGCTATCAATCCCATCTAATGCGATTAAAAATGTTAAACGTTTGATTTTAACAACTAAAACTCATCAAGCTTTAACTAGCGATAGCGACGCTCAGATATTATTGGATGCTGATTTAGCAATCCTGGGTAGCAATGCTAGTGAATACAGCAAATATACACAGGCAATTCGTCAAGAATATTTTTGGGTTCCCGAAATAGAATATTTTGTAGCTAGAAAGCAAGTATTAGAAAACTTTTTGCAACGCAAGAATATCTACTTCACCCAAGAGATACAGCAGACAAAAGAGAAAACCGCACGAAATAACCTAGAAGCAGAAATAGAACAAATCAGTTCAAAGATTAAAGGTAAATAATTAATATTTAATAACTCCTAACTCCTAACTCCCAACTCCCAACTCCGCGAGCTCCCAACTTCTAACTCCTAACTCCCAACTTCCAACTCCCAACTTCTAACTCTCAAGAATTATTCTTATTTAAAGATACAAGTAATAAATCTGTCAAAGCATCTGTTAAACGATGACTTTCCATTGGTAAAATATCTGAACCGTGCATCATTTTTTGAGTCATTACAAAATGAACTAACGAACCAACGAGAATTCGTGCTGTAGCTTCTGGATCGGGTATATTAAGTTCTCGATGAGACGCTAAGTAGTTGTGAAGAGTATCTATAGTGGGCTTGATCAAACTTGCAACACAAAATTGAGCTATTTCAGGAAAACGACCAGATTCTCCGATTAGTACTCGCATAAACGCCATATACTCATCATCATGGAGCATTTCGTTCAATGCTTTAACTGCTAACTCATGGAGCACTTTTTTGGGTTCTCCTTCTAATTTTTGACATCCAAAAACTGACTGAAACCGCTCTTTTGCTAATCTTTCTACTAATGCTTTAAAAAGTCCTTGTTTATCTTGAAAATAGCTGTAGACAGTGGCTTTTGAAACACCTCCCGACGCTGCCACCCTATCCATACTAGTAGCAGCATACCCATGCACCAAAAACTCCTGCATTGCTCCTTGGAGAATTTGCTCTACTTTATCATTCGAGTTTTCGGTGTCAGTTTTACTAACTTTTAAAAGTCCCATTTTGACCTATTGTTTGTTACCAGAAGTATCACGAGAAAAAGAAAACCCCCTCGTTTTGATCCACGGGAGATGCCAAATAATCTTAATTGATTTTCTAGATAACCGTTACCTGGCTCCCAGACATTGCAACTCTCACGCCATCAGGTGCCAATGCGACATCTCTAGATTCGGATACATACTTTACCAAACACAAGAGAAATTTTCTCGATCAAATCCTATTGAGTATGCAAAAAAAAGTGGGGTACGCTAATACGCACCCCTCCGTGAATTTTTGAAACCTACAAGGAGCAAAACTAAACTAGTCGGTTTAGTCTAATTGTATTATAAATAGTACAAGACTTACGCGATTGTCACAAGACTCGGATGGTGCGGTACACAGATTGTCTTATTATTACGTTAAAAATCAATCAAAGTGTCACAGGAATCCCATTAAAAATTTTTAATGAGTTCCCGTCACCTGCCCCAACAAAAAAATAATAAGGTTGCCTAAGTCCTATAATAAATAATCAAAAATCAGTATTTTTTGGGATGCCATGTTAGATAAGCATTTGCTAAGAAATCCATCGTCTCCAGAACTTTCTCGTGCACCGGGGTTAATAGTGACAGTGGCGGCTTTTGCTATGGGTGGAGCTAGTGTTTACACGCTGCAACGGTTTAAGAATGGAGAAATAGTAAAACAATCACAAACTCCATCTCCGGCAATTCCACAGATAAAAACCGTGACAGCCCTAGGAAGACTATCTCCATTAGGAGAAGTAATTCAGCTATCAGCACCAGAGATAGGGCAAGGAAATCGAGTGCAAAAGTTGCTGGTGAAACAAGGGGATAAAGTCAAAACAGATCAAATAGTGGCGATTTTGGACAGCCGAGATAGACTTATGGCTGCCTTTAAAGAAGCAAAAGAAGTAGTAAGAGTTGCTCAAGCAAACTTGAAAATGGTGAAAGCTGGCGCGAAACAAGGAGACATTGAGGCACAGCAAGCAGTAATTAATCGATTACAAGTAGAACAAAATACACAAATCAAAGCACAACAAGCAAGGATTAATCGATTACAAGTCGAACAAAATACAGAAATTAAAGCACAACAAGCAGCGATTAATCGTTTGCAAGCACAAAGACTTAGAGAAATAGAAGCACAAAGAGCAAATATTGCTCGAAAAGAAGCACAATTAGAAAATGCTCGTTTAGAATACCAAGGTTATCAAAGCTTTTATAACACAGGAGTTATTTCCGTATCTTTAAGGGATAGTAAGCGTTTCGTTTCACAAACAGCAAAAGAGGAATTAGCGGAAGCTAGAGCAAACCTGCAACTTATCAAAGCTTCTAAACAACACCAATTAGCAGAAGCACAAGCAAATTTAGAACACATCCAATCATCCCGGCAGCAGCAATTAGCAGAAGCAAAAGCAAATTTAGAGCGTATTCAATTATCTTTACAACAAAAAATAAATCAAAGTAAAGCAACTTTAGAAAGTATTGCTGAAATTCGTTCAGTAGATGTATTAGTTGCTCAAACACAAGTTAACCGTGCTGTAGCAGCGATGAATCGAGCAGAAGTAGAATTAAAACAAGCCTATGTACGCTCCCCTCAAAATGGTCAAATATTTGACATCCATACTCGCCCAGGGGAAAAAGTCTCAGATCTAGGAATAGCTGAGATAGGGCAAACCAGAAGTATGTACGCAAAAGTAGAAGTTTATCAAAGCGATGTTAATAAAATACGTTTGGGACAAGAAGTAGAATTATTAGCTAATGCCATACCGGGTAAATTGAACGGCATTGTAGATCAAATTGGCTTGCAGGTGCAGCGGCAAAATTTAGTTAACAGCGATCCCTCTACAAATATAGATTCCCCAGTAGTAGAAATCCATGTACGATTGAACGATGAATCGAGTGAAAAAGCAGCCAGATTTACCAATTTACAAGTACAAGCAGTAGTGGAAATATAAAGTTGGTTGTTAGTTGTTGATTGTTGGTTGTTGCTTGATGGTTGATGGTTGTTGGTTGTTGTTTGTTAATTTTCTCTTTTAAATAAGCATATTTGATCATTTTTTTTTAAGATCAAAGCTCAAAGGTAATAATTCCTAACTCCTAACTTTTAAATCCTAAATTCTAAAATTTATTTATATGACTTTAGGCGGAGCAATTCAAGTACAAATAATGACCATTATTATGTGTATGATTTCCGGTGCTGTAGCGACTCGTAAAGTCCAATCTACAGATCCCGCTGATATATTTTAAATTTTGCCTTTGGGATAAGGGAAGGTAGAGAGAGGGAGACAAAGAGACAAGGGGAGATGGGGAGAAATTAAAATCACTAACAACTATCAACTAACAACTACCAACTAACAACTACCCACTAACTAATTGTTTAAACAAATTTCGTTAACTGCATCCGATAGCGTTCTTTTTTAGTAACCGCAATTTCTCCAACTTCCAAACGCCCTTTACCACGAATAGCAATTAGATCGCCAGTTTTTATATGATGAGAGGCTTGCTTAATATCTTTCCAATTAACGCGCACATCACCAGCATTAATAAGATCGACCATTTTACTGCGAGATATGCTAAAACCAGCAGAGGCGATCGCATCTAATCGTAAGGATGCTTCTACGGTGGTTAATTCTTTTTTCTTCGGTTCCCTTATTTTTAATTCGCTAAATTCTATCCTTTGAGTCTTGACAGGAACCGAACGCACCTGAATTAAATTTGCTTCTAAAAAATCTGCTAATTCTGGTACAACAACTACCTGGGCTCCACGTTCGCCAAGTACAATAATATCGCCGGTTTTTTCGCGTACGATTCCCGTTCCCAACATTGCGCCGAGAAAATCGCGGTGTGTAGCAGTATCGAAAAGGAAATTACCAGCAATATTCAAAGCAGTAAGCTCAACTTGCGATTCATCCAGCATCAGTTCACTGCGTGCGATCGCTATTCTCTTACGCTCGGCTTGCGGATATCCTCCCCAGGCTAACAATTGCACCTCGGTTAACCGACTAAAACCTTGCTGAATTTCTGCCAATTCCGGGGGTGAAAGAAAGTCAGTGAAAACAATTTCCCAGGTTTTAATTGCTTGTTCGCCACAATCAATTACACGGGCTACAGCATCTCGATTTTCAACGTTTTTTAAAAGTTCTTCTCGTGGCAGCATTTGATCGAGGTAATTGTTACTTGTTAGTTATTAGTGATTTTAATTTCTCCCCATCTCCCCATCCCCCCATCCCCCCCCCCCCCCCCCCCCCCCCCCCCCCACCTCCCCCCCTCACCACCTACCCCCCCGCCTCCTCCCTCCTTACCCCCCC
>JBHJJJ010000363.1:0-16668 GCA_050042755.1 Rivularia sp. (in: cyanobacteria) | reverse complement strand
CAACGTAACCCAAGGTGAGATTGTTTCCGTTCCTTCGGGTGTTCCTTTTGGCTTTAAACATATTGGCACGGGAGAAGGAAAAGTTTTAGTAGTAAGTAAAAGTGATGCTTTACCCAAGATGTTATCGGAAGTAGGTACTCTGTTAACAGACAAATCAAAGATTACTTATAAGCCTAGAGAATTGGACATTAATAAAATTGTCTCGGCTGCCAAGAAAAATGGCATTGAGTTTTTGAATTAATCATGGCATCAGACAAATTAGTTGCAGTCAACTGTAGCCAGGAAGCAGCAACCTCCCAAGTACCCATTCAAAATACCTCAACCCCCAACATTGAAAAGGTTTAGGAACAGTTTCAATTAAAGGGATAATTAAAATGCCTTTCTCTCAACCCATGTTAGAACCAAAAATTATCGTCGATTCCCCACACCATAACGCTGAATGTCCTCTTTGGCATCCCCAGGAGCAGTGTCTTTACTGGACAGATATTCCCCAAGGAAAGCTTTTCCGCTACAATCTACAAACAAATACCCACTCCGAAATTTACTCCGGGGAACCCGTGGGTGGTTTAACTGTTTGATGGAGAAAATTCTGCTGTTCAAAATAAATTGTCACAAAATCATTCTGTAAGCTGCCTTGCTTTCTCTATGATTATTATCGCGTTAGCCTAATAGTGAAAACACTGCTTACCGAATTAGGGGAAATATGGCAGCAGCAGGACATAGTTTAATTGTGGATTTTACCACAGTTTTGGGGGCATCGGCGCTGGGTGGATATATTTCCAACAAACTCAAACAATCTGTTTTGTTAGGATATTTGGCTAGTGGATTGATTGTAGGTCCTTTCGGTCTAAAATTATTAAACGATGCCGATTTAATTAAATCTTTAGCTGAATTTGGCGTTGCTTTTCTCCTCTTTGCTTTGGGTGTAGAATTTTCTTTAACCGAACTCAAAAGAGTCAAAGATATTGCTATTAAGGGTAGTTTGCTGCAAATTGGATTAACTACTACCCTCGTAACCCTAATTACGATGATTTTTGGTTTCGCTTCTGGATTTGCAGAAGGAATATTTTTAGGTGTAGTATTTTCTCTTTCTTCTACAGCGGTAGTATTAAAAACACTGACAGATAAAGGAGAAACTTATACACTCCACGGTCAAATTATGTTGGCGATTTTAATCGTTCAAGATTTAGCTTTGGGTGTAATGTTAGCTATTTTGCCAGCATTAAAGCAACCTGAAAACATCGCTCCGGCTTTATTTTTGGCTTTAGTAAAAGTTATTGGATTTGCGGCGATCGCCTTTATCTTAAGTCGTTACTTTGTACAGCGTTTGATTCGTAATATTGCCGAAACTGAAAGTGAAGAATTATTCTTATTAACGATTATTGCTTTATGTTTGGGAGTTGCTTTAATCACAGCATCTCTCGGTCTTTCTATTGAGATGGGTGCTTTCGTAGCAGGATTAATGATTTCGGAAATTGATTATGCAGACCATGCTTTAGCTAAAGTATTACCATTACGGGATACCTTTGCCAGTCTGTTCTTCGCTTCTATCGGAATGCTAATTGACCCAAATATTTTAATCGGTAACTTCGGGTCAATTTTGCTATTGGTAACTTTAGTAATGGTAGGTAAAGCAGCGATTATATTTCCAATAGTACTAAAATTTGGTTACTCTGTAAAAACAGCAGTAATTGCGGCTCTTGGTATTAATCAAATAGGTGAGTTTTCTTTTGTACTTGAATTAACTGGTTTAGCTCTAGGACTAATTTCTGAAGAAACTTATCTATTACTCTTAGGTACCACCGCAATCACTTTAATTATCACTCCTATTTTATTAGAAAGAGCCCCCAAAATAGCCAACTTTATCACAAAAACAGCATTTTTTAGAAAATATCTCCAACGTTTTGAAGCTCCAAAAAGTCTATCAATTCCAGAAACAATCAGTTCTCACGTAGTTGTCGCAGGTTATGGTAGAGTAGGACAAGTCGTGGTGAAAATATTGCAAAGCCAAGGTTATCCACTCATGGTTATGGATAATAGCGAAGCCGCAATTCAAAGACTCAGAAATAAAAATATACCTTATCTATTTGGCGATGCAGATTCCGAATTAGTATTAGAAAAAGCCCATTTAGAAAAAGCCAAAGCCTTAGTAATAGCTTTACCAGATCCAGCAAGCACGAGATTACTACTCGAACGCGCTTTGTCAATAGCTCCTGGGTTAGATATTATAGTGCGATCGCACTCTGATAAAGAAATAGATATTCTGACTCAAATGGGTGCAAGGGAAGTAGTACAGCCAGAATTTGAAGCGGCATTAGAATTAGGAACTCATTTACTCAAAACTTTAGGTGCACCGCAAAATCAAATTTACACCATTATCAACGATATTCGGATAGATAAGTACATGAGTATCAGACCGGATAAATAGGTAGAATAAAGGGTAATTCTTGGAAAATCCTAAATTTTAACCTTTACTTGAGATGCTAAGAAACCCGGTTTGTTGAAAAAACCGGGTTTTTGATGGACAAAATATTATCTAAATCCTAGATAATTATATTTTGATGTTAAATTACGCTCAGTCTAAATCAAAAAAACAATCTAATAGTAAACTGAAAAACGATTGTTATAAGTGACAAGTATGAAATACTAGGAAACACACGATTGGAAGAAACACCCGGCAACTAAAATTGCTACCTTGGAATTAAACGAAGAGAATCAATATTCCATTGTGCTAACAGTTTCAATTTGTAGACAACAAGCACTCAGATAAAAAGCTTGCAGTATAAGCATTCTTTCATACTCCATGAATTAGCTAGCTACTTTTACTAACTGTCTAGAAGCCAGCCACATACTTGCAACAGCATATTTAACCAATACATTTTCATGCTTGGCATTACAAGAAGTTTTGAGTGTTTGTGTCTTGCTATTGTCTTTAACAAGTTTAGCCTGGTAGGTATAAACCGAACCATCCGGCTTCTCAAAAGTTAACTCTGCTAATACATTACTCTTATCAGCACTTTCCTCAACAATTCTACCTGCTGCCTTGTAATTGAACCAATCCCATCCATAGCGCAGAATTAATTCTCTCTCTACAATTTGAATTGATCTTGGTAAAATTCCCCAGCCCCGGTAAATATCCTTAAAGCAACTAATATTACCAGTAAGAGTCAATACCGATTTAAATGATTCTTGGTCAAGATTGCCGTAATATCTTCCTTCTGGCAAGTCTATCATGGTCGGTGCAAATCGATGTCCGCCAAAGTGGCTAGATTTCCAAATTCGCACATTATTCAAACCCAAACTTGAAATAGTCTCCTTAGCGTGGAAATAAAACGGATTTCCGTATCTGGCGCAACACTTATCGTGACTGCCGTGAGTACAAACTAATATATCTCTGGTAGTAGTTGCATCTACTTCATATTTGAGATTTTTTCTCCACAACCATTTCTTGATAGTTGCTGCTGCTTGCTCGATATCTTCGAGCTTAAATTCTCGTTTGGAGTAGCCTTTAGCTCCTCCTTCTTCTTTGTGATAAATCAACAGTGTTGTATAGTCTACTTTGTGCGATACATCGTTAGCAATTAACTGGAATTTAATCGGCAGCTTTGCTTGTTTTGCTTCTTTCACCAATAATCGCAAATTATCCGGAACCCATCTAGAGCTAAAAGCATCCGAATTCCAAGGAGGGGGACATTCTATCAAAACATAAGTTTGATTGTTGGTAGCAGTACCAACAATATCTTCTCCTACTTTTCGTGAATCATCAGAACAAAAATTTGTATTCATTGAACTTACATTGGTAGTGTTTTTTTGCAAAAAGGATATTACACATATAGATAGTTTGATTTACTATCAACTCCCTTCAGAATTATGCTTAATACAAAGCTTTCTCAATCATAATTCCGCTGCATTCCTTGAGACTGCTAAGGGAAATACTTATATAGCAACAAACTTTATTTATTTGCCGAAGCCTTATAGACCTTTTATAGCACTTTCCTTATTAAAATTCTCTTGCGCTAAAAAAATGCTACTAATGGCTTAAGCCATTACGAAAAAGATCAAAATTTATCTCTATAGATAGTTATTATAACTTTAGTTTTGTGTGTTATTTCTACATATTTTTTCTTGATATTGGGGTTTTTACTGAATAGATTTGGTTTTTTTTCGGAGTAATACATCTCAAATTATATGTGATTTATACACGCTGTCATTTATAACAGAAACTTGTATATACTCTTAATACTTAACTTTGTAAGTAATTTTCCGTAAGTCTCATCATACAAATTAAAAATATAGATGATTTTTTGATGAAATGACGAGTGATAAAAGCTACTGAAATGGGCACTACATTTACATATTTTTCATTGTTCAAATATTTTGACAATTTTTACTCTATATGACCTCACTATATCTAACTTATCGCAAATATTGCAAATTATTCTCAATAAAGCTAGAAAAAAATAAATATTATGAAAAACAAAGCCAAATAGTAGCATTTCTACTTAGGCATAAGCACTTTTTGATTTTTTTGGTATCGGTCTCAAGATAAGGATTTTACACAAAACCCTTAGTAGAAGAAAGTGAACAATTTTACATTAATATCTCACTCATTCTTAATTGAGCTTGTATATTCCAAAACTTCCTCCCCCATTGGGATCTAGACTTTACATCCGAATGTAACCGATGTCTGTTTATTATGCAAGTATTTGATAATTTTTATCGCCTGTATTCAGATATACTTTGGTCTGAGCCTCATCTTGATACAGATAATTTGACAAAAAAGCCCTTAAAATAAACTTCGCGATAGCCAGAATTAGATATTCTCAGATGCTTGCTGAATAAGACTTTAACCATTTATTCAACTCTTCTTAAATGCATATTAAAACTAAGACCAGCTTACACCGAAACTCTACAAAGCTTTATTTTACGTCCATAGATAATACTTATTGTATAAATAGCAATTGTTGCATATATCCTGCAATTGAAAAAAATTATTGTTAAGTAGGATTATTATTGATGACGGGCACCCTGCCAAATTTTTCAGGAGAAAAAAATTTGGCAGGGAACCCTTGACTACTCCCCTCCCGCTCTAAAATTACCGAAAAATTGTAGGCTAGGTTTTATTTCAGACTGCGTATAGGTAATCTTATTGCCTTCCACTCAACTGAGAATCCAAAAAAGTCCACAATTGGGAATCAGCAAAATCGGAAATCGCCATGAATGCCCCAAGCTCCCGTAAAGTTTTCGGAGTTTGAGTGGAAGCCATACCGAAAGTGCAGATACCTGCGTTGATTGCGGAAAGTATTCCGGAAGGGGAGTCTTCTATGGCTATAGCTTGTTGTGCAGTAACTCTCAATCTTTCCAATGCTACTTTATAAGGCGTAGGATCTGGTTTAGCAGCAGCCTCTTCTTCTGCTAAAACAATGATGTCGAAAGCTTCTTTTAATTGCAAAGCTTCCAACATAAAATATGCATTCAGTTTCGGAGCATTGGTAACCAAAGCACGTTTGAGGTGATGCTTTTCACTCCATGCTAATAATTGTGCAAATCCATCGATGGGTTTTAGTAATGATGCTTGTTGACGAAATCTGGCCTCTTTTTCTTCAGCTAAATTTTTGTTTTCTGCTGCTGATAGTTGTGGTAAAACATCTTGAATAATCTCTGGATTTAATCTACCACTAAAATTAGATTTATATATTTTTTCGTTAATTTCTATCTTATATTCAAGTAATATATCATGCCAAACTTGATAATGTATTGGATCGGTGTTAACAATTGTTCCATCTAAATCAAACAAAATTGCAGTCAACATAATTTATTCTATTTAAATGTAAATAAATATAAACTTTAATAAAATAGCTTACATTATTTTGTGCGTTTTCGTAATAATTGCTGCATTCAAGCATACAAAAAACTATAATTAGATGTAATAAAATCTGACAACCTATGGTAACTAGCGCGTGTATGGGTGGGCTCAAAAATCTACCCTTACTCGTTTACTTAACTCAAACAATTTCTTTGTTATCAAATGTCAAACGCTAAAAAAGATTTTCGCGTTGATAGCCTAGGAGTTCAGATTTATGACTCGGAAACTGAACTTGCTTTATCCGCAGCAACTATCGTTCAAGAGTATTTACAATTAATACTCAAGCAGAAACAAACCGCCACTGTATTGTTTGCCACGGGTAATTCCCAACTTAAATTTCTGGATGCTTTAGCGAATTTAAATAATATTGACTGGTCGCGGATTATATGCTTTCATCTTGATGAATATTTAGGTATATCTAGCGATCGTTCATCAAGCTTCCGATATTATCTAAAAGAACGTGTAGAAAAGCGTATTTATCCTTCATTATTCCACTATATAGAAGGCGATACGCTACAGCCATTACAAGAATGCGATCGCTATTCCAAATTATTAAAAGCACAACCGATTGATTTGTGTTTTTTAGGAATAGGAGAAAACGGACATTTAGCCTTTAACGAACCAACTGTTGCAGATTTTAATGACCCTTACATGGTTAAACTGGTAAAATTAGACTCAGTTAACCGTCAGCAACAAGTACGGGGTGGTCATTTTCCTAACTTAGAAAGCGTACCTAAATACGCTTTTACCCTTACGATTCCCACAATTTGTGCTGCGAAAAAAATTATCTGTCTTGTACCAGGTAAGCACAAAGCCAAAGTAATAGAAGAGATGTTATTCGGGAAGATTAGCGAAGGATTCCCAGCTTCCATTCTTCGCAAGCAACCTCAAGCAAGCTTATTATTAGATATAGATGCTGCTAGTTTAATTGAATATTAGATTTGTAATTGTAATTTTTTCACTTAAATAGGAATGGCGGCAACTCGCACATCTTATTTTGTCGGGTGTCTGACACTTCGATAAGTTTTCAAGGAAAAATAAAGCATTGCATTAAATCACCAACATAGGCATTTTGACTATCGTCCAAGTCCTGTTAAATCTAGGCAAGAAATACATTAGCACAATTACAAACCAATAGTATTTTATACTATTTTTGAATGAAAATCCAGATTAATTAGCCCATCATAAGGTGGGCTTTATTTGTTTAGATAAGGCAATGGGTTAGGCAGATTAGTCTAAAATTACCTAATAATTTATATGCTCTTAACGATAAGTAAGTCGGCACAAATAAACCAAGCTGTGTTACAGAATGTTAATTAACCTCAAATCTTTACTCCTATTCCCTATTCCCTACTCCCTTATCTGGCATTACTATTTTCAACGCCAACCTACTTAAATTATACTTAATTAATATAGAAATCCGATTTGATTTATGAAAGAGTTTTTAGGCTCTAGCCTTGCTATATAAGCGTTTGAATCTCAGATTTTTTTTCAAAATTCAATTAGGAAACCTATATAAATAATTAATGATTAAAATGATTCCTAAGAACGATTAAAATACACAATTTTTGTCGAGCTTCCCAGAGCTATGCTAATGCACTATCTTTAAATACATCACTCATCATTGCCCAAAAAAATTAATTTAAAAGTTAATTTAATACCTCATATACTATTCATACTTAAGCATAAATACTAATTGACACTTATTTCTCTTGTCTTAATCTGCCAGGAATGATGAATAGAAAGTTACGTATACATTTATGAATAAGGTTTACTTTCATAAGTGAAAGACAAATTTTTTTTACTTTTAAGCCGTTATTACACTCAATCTGTTTTATATTTTGATTTTTAAGATTGAAGATATAGTTCGATCAACTATCCTGCGTAAATTCTAAGAAGGTTAATACAGCAATGAACTCTTATCTAGCAGCAGCTATTCAAATGACAAGCGTGCCCGATTTACAGAAGAATTTAGCACAGGCTGAGGAATTGATTGATGTAGCCGTGCATAAAGGTGCCCAATTGGTGGGTTTACCAGAAAATTTTTCATTCATGGGAGAAGAAAAAGAAAAATTAGCACAAGCCGAAGTTATTGCCAAGGAAACTCAAATCTTTTTGAAAACAATGGCGCAGCGTTACCAAGTTAATATTGTTGGTGGTGGTTTTCCGGTTCCTTCGGATAATATCGATAAAGTCTACAATACCGCTTCGCTGATAGATTCCAACGGTGAGGAATTGTTATGCTATCGCAAAGCACACTTATTCGATGTGAATCTTCCTGATGGTAATACTTATCGAGAATCTAGCACTGTAATGGCTGGCAAGGAACTACCTCCAGTATACTTATCGAAAAAACTGGGACATATCGGACTTTCAGTTTGTTATGATGTGAGATTCCCCGAACTTTACAGATACATGGCAAGTAAAGGTGCCGATGTAATGTTTGTCCCCGCTGCTTTTACCGCTTTTACAGGTAAAGACCACTGGCAAATTTTACTACAAGCCCGTGCGATTGAAAACACCTGCTATATTATCGCTCCTGCTCAAGCAGGTATACATTACGACCGTCGTCAGACTCACGGACACGCAATGATCGTCGATCCCTGGGGAATGATTTTAGCTGACGCTGGCGAATATCCAGGAGTGGCGTGCGCTGAAATTAATCCCGCAAGAATTGAACAAGTGCGTCGTCAAATGCCGAGTTTGCAACATCGAGTATTTTAATAGATATCTTTAAAAAATATCTATAGACGTTGCAGTGAAACGTCTCGATCGGATTTTGGATAATACATAAATGAACTCGGTATCTCACAGATATCGGGTTTCTGTATTCTAAATTCTGCTACTTAAAATATTTGTTTGAGCATTTAAAAAAAAGAATTTCCCTTACTCCCTCCCGATTAGAGCAATAAATTGTATCAACAAAACAATATTTAAAGCCAGGTTTGTTTATTCTTAACTCTCAAATTTTATTGTATTAACGTCAAGACTTTATATCAGGGTAATTACGGCAAAAGTCCGAATTCTTCTGAGAAAAAGAAGTATGAGGTTAATACCTAAAAATCCGATCCTAGGCTACCAATTTCTAACTCTCCGTCTTGAAAATAAATCTTACAAAATCCTTACTAAGCTTTTATTAGTAATGGTTTATGCATTTAGTTTTCTAAAACTATTTCCGCTGGAGACTGCTGCTGCTCGAATTGCGAATAATAAAGGCAATGCTTGTATACAAAATACGGGTTTGAATCAGCAAATTTCTAATTTACTACAAACTATCGCCAAGGTATCCAATTTAGCAAGCAACTCAAATCGAGGTTTTAAAGTTGCCATGCAGAGATTTACTTCACCTTTTTCAAGTTATCTCAGCGGTAGTGACTTTGATGAATACGCATTAGATATATTTTCTAACATACCATCACCTATACAGGCAGTGGTTCCCATTGGAGGGGCAATCGCATTATCCTTACAACCGGGATTTAACTTTAGCAATCCGATTCAACGTATTGACACGACAGTGGGCAACATACCCTTAACCTTAATTTCTGGTGGTAAACCCATAACTATTCATGCAGATAGTCGCTATCAATTAGAAGAAGTTGTAGCTAAAAGTGGCACTAATGCTCTAGCTGCGGTAGATGGAACTTTCTTTTCCCTCAAATTTCTGAATTCCAATGTTATGATTGGTCCGGTTTACAGTTATTCTACAAACAAATTCGTTCCTGGAAACAAAGGTGAAAATAAAAAATTAGCAGGTCGTCCGCTAGTTTTAATTAGCCCTTATGCACTAAATTATATACCTTTTGAGCCAGACAAACATAATACTTTAAAAGGTATACAAGCAGAAATGCCGGGAGTTACCGATGCATTTGTAGGTGCAGCATGGCTAGTTGAAAATGGTGAACCAAAACCCGCAGATTACTTTAATTTTCTCCAAGGTGCCGACGGCGTGCGCTTCCGGGCTTTTTGGGGTATGAATAAATTGGGAATTCCGGTTATTGGCGTTTCAGCGAAAAAACTTGATTCGGCAAGGCTAGCCAAAGTGTTGACAGAAGCAGGATTTCAAGACGCTGTCATGCTCGATTCCGGTGCGAGTACATCCTTGGTTTACAAAGGACAATCTTTAGTGGGTTATACACCACGCCCTGTACCTCATGCTGTTGCCTTGATTGGAAGGGAATCTGGTTGTAATTAAGTTTTTGTTTTTCTATTTTTGTAATTGTAGGACAGGTTTAACAGTCTGTCTTTTTTATTACGATTTTTATTTACTCAATTAATAATATCATTTATTTATCTAAGCTTAACTAAGCCGGAATAGTAATAATAAATTCCGTACCTTCTCCAATTTTAGAATTTATTTTAATAATTCCTTTATGGTTTTGAGTAATAATTTTATTAGCAATAAATAATCCTAAACCAGTACCTTTACCTACAGCTTTGGTAGTGAAAAAATTATCAAAAATTCTTTTTTTTATTTCTTCTGGTATTCCCGCACCATTATCTTTAATCTTAACAACAACTGATTTTTTAACTTCTTCCCATTTAGTATAAATAGTTATACAATTAGGATTATTTTTAATTTGTTCGTAACGAAGTCCTTGATTTGATTCTTCCAATGCATCAATAGCATTTGCTAATAAATTCATAAATACCTGATTCAACTGTCCGGCAAAGCATTCTATTTCAGGAATTTCAGTATAATCTTTATAAATTATAATTTCCGGACGATTATTTGAGGCTTTTAAACGGTGTTTAAGAATTCTAATAGTACTATCTAATCCATCGTGAATATTAAAATATACTTTATTCTCTGTATCCGACCTAGAGAAAGTTCTTAAAGAATCACTTATATTAAAAATACGTTCGGTACCATCTTCCATTGAAGCAATTAATTTCGGTAAATCATTACGTATATATTCTAAATCTATATCTTTAATTTTCTTTTGAATTGCTGCAGGGGTATTTGGAAATTCTGCTTGATATAAATCTAACAAGTTCAAAATATTTTTAATATACTCAACAGAAAGTTGAATATTACCATTAATAAATCCCAAAGGATTATTAATTTCATGTGCTACTCCAGCAACTAAGTGTCCAATTAATGACATTTTTTCGCTTTGAATTAGTTGGAATTGAATTTCTTTTAGTTGCTTTAATGTTTTTTCTAACCTTTCAGATTTATAACGCTCTTTTCTAAGTGCGCTATAGGCTTTTAAACTTGTTCTGACTATAGTAAATAACTTAATTCCAGTTAATTCAGTTTTTGTTTTATAACCATTGATATCATATTCTTGTATAACTGTTTTTTCCGGTATTTGTCCCGGTTGCCCGGTACGTAAAATTATTTGTACAAGTTTATTTCCTAAAATTTCACGCACGTACTGAACTAATTCCAAACCCGCTTTGTCATTTTCCATGATTACATCCAATAAAATCATGGCAATATCGGGATTTTCTTGGATTATTTGTTTAGCTTCTTCCCCAGAATAAGCACTGAAAAAATTCAGATATTTATCTTCAAAGATAAAGTCATCCAATGCTAATTTTGTCACATCATGAATTTCAGCTTCGTCATCAACTATAAGAATTTTCCAGCTACCTCGATGCTGTTCTTTATTTCGATCTACAAAAACTAATCCATCATTTTCTTCATCCGCAAAGAATAATTCATCGTTATCTTCCTCTATAACCATGAGTTTATGATTCTCATCTATACTTTGATTCATATAAAGTAGCATAAAATCATCTTAAATACGCAATAGCAAGCATCTCTTAATACTAGTACCTACGGAGATTTCATCGGAAACTGAATGATAAATTTTGTTCCCATTCCCAAGGTACTTTCACAATTGATACTTCCCAAAAGTTTTTGAGTGACAATATTATAAATAACATGCAAACCCAAACCAGTACCGCCTTGATTGCGCTTAGTAGTAAAGAAAGGTTCAAATATTTTGTTTATATTATCCGGAGGAATTCCTTTACCATTATCTTGATATTCTAAGATAAAATTTTCTTCTTCACGCTGGTATTTGATAATTATATTTCCGCGTTCGGATTCTTCATAAGCGTGCATCAGCGAATTGATAATTAAATTTGTTATAATCTGGGAAAAAGCACCAGGATAGCTATCAATAATTAGAGAATTAGAACCTTGAATATCAATTTTATGTTTCGTTATTTTTAACTTTGGTTGAAGTTGTAGTACAATTCCATTCAGATATTCCTTAACATTAAAAATTCGCCGTTCTTCGCTAGATTGATCTACTGCTACTTGCTTAAAACTTTGAATTAATTCGATTGCTCTATTCAAATTTACTAAAAGCATTTGGCTGCTTTGTACTGCGCTGTCCAAATATTTTTTTAATTCCGAGCGCTTCATTTCTCCATTCTCATAAGATTGAAGTAAGCTTTTAGTCTTCTCTTCTAAGACAGAAGCAGCTGTAACCCCAATTCCAATTGGGGTATTAATTTCATGAGCAATTCCAGCAGTTAGGGAACCCAAAGAAGCTAATTTTTCTTGAGCGATAATTTGATTTTGTGCTTCTTGTAATTGTTGTAGCGTTTGCTTTAACTGTTCATTTTTATTTTCCAATTCTTCTAGCTGAAACCGAATTTTGCGATCGCGCTCTGTAAGTTGCTCTGTCATTAAGTTAAAACCTTGAGCGAGGGTAGTTATTTCATCATTACCATCTACATTAATTGCGGTACTAAAATCACCTGTGGCAAGCCTTTTTGTGGCTAAAGTTAAATTCTGGATGCGTTCGGTAATAATTTTAGCAATAAAACTACCTATAAATATTGCAATTAAAGCTCCTAATAAAGTAAAAAGAATAATTGCAGTCCATAAATCTTGTTGAGCTTTTTCTAGAGGCACAAGTGATTTGAGCAATACTAAATTTAGGATTGAATTATTGAATCCAGAAATTGATATAGACTTTGCTAAGTAACTTTCTGAAGCTAATGTGATTACTATTGGTGGTGTATTTTCAATTGGTATTTGCCCAAATTCATCTTCAGTTATATCTAAGGTGGAAGCAATTATTTCTCCCTGACTAAAAGCAACAATCTGCTCGTTTTTCCCCTTTCTAATTTGCTTTAAAAGATTATCGCTAATTGTGGTACCTAAAATGACTCCTCCCACTACACCTTTTTTTGATTTTATAGGTGCAAAGCCAACTAAAACTGACTGAGAACGTCGTTTAGCAGATAAGATAGTTGATAAATATACGCCATTTAATACCTGTCGTAAAACTTTTTCATTTTTGAATTTACTCGAAGCTAATTGTCTTTCTTGTAAATTTACTATAATTTGACCATTCCGGTCTACAACTCTAACAAAGTCTAATTCTAGTGTTGATTTTATAGATAAAATATTTCTTAGTAATGTGCTTTTGTCTCCATTTATTACTGTTTCACCAATTCCTGGTGTATCTGCAATTAAGCTAGCATTTAATTTTAATGAATTTGCTTCCTTTTCAAATGCACGCAATATTAAAGAAGATATTTTTTCCAGTGACTCTATTTTTCTTTCTGCTAAATTAATAGTTAAAAAATATCCTACGCTATAACTTCCTGTAAATAATAAACTAATAACTACAGTAATAAAAGGAATAGTAATCTGGTGTCGTAAAGATAATTTCGAGTAAAAATGACATTTCATCTTTTTTGAAAACTTCTACATTTATTGAAAGCTAATTTATTTACTTTGCATTATTTACATAACCCACTGTTTCCAACTTCTGTGCTGCTTCTTCACTACATATAAATTCAATAAACTGACGAGTTGCTGCTGAAGGCTGAGTTTTCCAAACAATTCCGATATTACGAGTCATTTTATACTTACCATTTTTAATATTATCTATAGTAGGTTCCACTCCATCTAAGCTTAAAGTATTAACTGGCAAATTTTCACTAGTAGCTTTAACCAAAGAAAAATAACCAATAGTATCGGGAGTACTTAATAGAGTTTCAATAACGTGCTTTTCTTTTAACATCAGTGCTGCTTTAGAAGTAACTCGTAAGTATTTTCCTAGGAAATGCTTGCGAATAAGAATCTTACTAGCTTCATCTTCAGCCCTATCTAGGACAACAATTTTATTATTTGGACCACCTAATTTTTGCCAATTATTAATATCACCTCTATAGATAGCTTTAAGTTGCTCAGTGCTTAAATTTGCTACCCCTTTGACATTTTCATGGGTAGCTACGACTAAAGCATCTTTCGCAAAAACTCTATATTCAATACCCTTACTTTCTTCTGCTGTTAAATCACGACTGCTAACACCAATACTAATCACACCATCTTTAACACTTCTTACACCTCCACTAGTTTGACTACTTGGGTAAAAAACGATTTTTATATTGGGATTTTTTTCCTCGTAAGCAGCTGCTAATAATTTTAAAGGTTTATAAGCCGAACCAGAACCATTAACCTTTATTTCCTGTTTTTTTTGAGGCTGAATTTCAGCTTGAGTGTTGAAACTAGAACCGAATTCACATCCATAAATACTAGTTAAAGTTGTCATTCCTAGTAAGATGACAAATATAAGATTCGATCTCATCAAATCTCCTTTTACACTTGCTAAAACTAAAATTTTCCAATTAGAGCAATACAGTGTGATAATTTTTAAATATATTTCAATTATTTGTATACCAATTTGAGAAAACTCTTTGCATTTATACAAATTTTCTTAACTATTAAATCTATTCCCTGACTGACAAAAAAAGGTAGTCGCCGTGATGGGCAAAGGCTCGATCGGTAAGAAGTATTAATTTCAACTTCAGTTCCGATCTTAAACTGTAGGATTCTAAATGTATAAAATATTATTTTTCATGATTCCCATGGCAGGTACTCACTATGAAAAATTTTTCATAGGGACTGGCTTGTGAATACTATGAATAGTATAGTTATGAAGCTCACTCAAAATTACGCATAATTCCGGAGAAATCAGTTAAATTTTATTAACTACTCCCTCATATTATTCGATACAGCCAAATTGGAATGTGGTGGACTTCTCAAAAATCCCCATTCCTCGATGCAAAAATTATAGTACTCAAACCTACATACAACAACAAATCACTATCCAATATCAAAACAAAAAAACCGGGAACAATACTTACCCGGTTTAGTCATCCTTGATAGAATCCTCAGTAACTTAGGGACACTATAATCCTTGTGCCCCTATTTACTTATTGATTTTAAAAATTAAACTTTAGCAGCAGCCTTAGTTTTAGCAGCAAGTTCGCCACTAGCATACTTAGCAGCAAACTCATCTAGAGGAATTTGCTTAATCTTGCTACCATGCCCTGCGGTACCAAACGCTTGATAGCGATCCAAGCAAACTTGCTTCATGTACTTAATGGAAGGCTTGAGGAAATGGCGGGGGTCAAAATTGGCTGGATCTTTCGCAGCAGCTTCGCGGAAAGCAGCGGTGATTGCCAAACGGTTATCGGTGTCAATGTTTACTTTACGTACACCACTCTTAATACCTTTTTGGATTTCTTCAACAGGTACACCGTAGGTTTCAGGAATCTTACCACCGTACTGGTTAATCATATCCAACCACTCTTGAGGTACGGAAGAAGAACCGTGCATTACAAGGTGGGTGTTAGGTAAACGGTTGTGGATTTCTTCAATTCGGCTGATTGCCAAAATTTCACCAGTAGGCTTACGAGTAAACTTGTAAGCACCGTGGCTAGTTCCGATGGCAACTGCTAATGCGTCAACTTGGGTTCTTTCTACAAATTCAACAGCCTCATCAGGATCTGTTAAAAGTTGTTCTTTAGTAAGAACTCCTTCAGCACCGTGTCCATCTTCCTTGTCACCCATTCCAGTTTCCAAAGAACCCAAACAACCGAGTTCTCCTTCCACGCTAGCACCAACTGCGTGAGCAACTTTCACAACTTCGGCGGTAACATTCACGTTGTACTCAAAGCTAGCTGGAGTCTTAGCATCAGCTTCAAGAGAACCATCCATCATGACGCTGGTAAAACCATTGCGAATTGCGGAATAGCAAGTTGCAGGGCTGTTACCATGGTCTTGGTGCATAGCAATGGGAATTTCTGGATGGGTTTCCACTGCTGCCAAAATCAAATGGCGCAAGAAGTTTTCCCCTGCATACTTACGAGCACCGCGAGAAGCTTGCAAAATCACAGGGCTATTAGCTTCTACAGCTGCCTGCATAATAGCTAGGATTTGCTCCATGTTGTTGACATTGTAAGCTGGGATGCCGTAACCGTTCTCAGCAGCATGATCCAACAGCAGACGCATTGGTACGAGCGCCATATATATTCCTCCTAATTTAGTTATTAGCTAATCTGTTTAAGATAAGCGTAATTCTTACGTTAATCTTAAGATAATTTTCAACTTATAGGAAATTATAACTATTTGTGCGTACCTATGTTGAAAAAGTTTCTATATACAATATTGGAGCAAAGGGCTAATCAACTGCTACACAATACTTAAACAATATTATATTTTGTTGAACTTTTAGCAAGGTATTATGGGGTTATAGTTTAACTTTTTCCTAGCCAGATACGCCCGATATCTGCCAGAGGATAGATATTGGCACGCTTGGAGTTTCTGGGAGATTGTAGAGACTATCTCGTCTGAAAAGACGTAGTCACAAGGCGTGGCTAACAGCCGGGATGAGGTCAACCTATAGCCAGGAGGTTTTGACCAGGTTATATGGGAAGCATTTATGCACTTCATCAGGGAAGCGAAAATCCTCCCCGCAAGTAGGTAAGACTGCTCGATCTGCGTCTTGAGCAAGTATAGCTTTGTTGAACAAAGTTAAATTTTG
>JBHJJJ010000362.1:0-24426 GCA_050042755.1 Rivularia sp. (in: cyanobacteria) | reverse complement strand
TTACTTCTTACTTCTTACTCCTTACTTCTTACTCATTACTCTTTACTTAACCGCCACCACAACGATCGCCTCTTACCTTTAAAACCGTCTTAAATCATGACCGAAAAGTGTCAGTAATTAAAGACGGTTTATTAAATAGTTAGTGGATTGATAAGAGTCGAAAATCAGAATTATTTAAATCAAATATGGGTGAACAGGAATCGCAATATTGAAACTACTTTTCGCCGATGTACATCCTTTGCTTTCGACCAAACAGGCATCTTTGTCAGCTTATCAAAAACCTCCAAATTTACTTACTAATAGATTCAAGCGGAAAACACAAAACCCGTAGGATGTAACAATCGAGAAACTATTGCGATGGGATTAGAGGGGGGAGGCACAAACTCTAATCAGAAAATTTAGTTGTGAGCGTTGTAGCTTGCTGGTGCCTTATTTATAAAATTACCACCCATTTTCTATAAGACAAACTTTATTTTACTGACTGTGACTAGTAGTAACTTTTCGCAATATTTGCTTATACTTTTTAATATATTTAGTATTATTTACTCATTATTTTTCTTCAAATTTTATGCTGCATCTTCCCCAAAACTTCCTTTCCTCCACCCAGACACCTCATAGCGGCTACCACTGGGATGGTGGCAATCGCCGTTTTTTTGAGGGTTGGTATTATCGAGTGACAATACCTGGGGAAAATCAAACTTTCGCTTTCATGTACTCCATTGAAGATCCAGTAGGCAGAAAACCCCATAGCGGTGGTGCAGCACAAATTCTTGGCCCTAATGATGAGTATCTATGGCGTACTTTCCCCTCGGTGAATACATTTTGGGCTGCTAATGATGTACTGGCATTAGGCCATTGGGGTAAAACTGATATGGAAAGTAAACCCCTTTACTTACTTCCACTAGAATTTGCCAGCTACATCCAAGAAGGTTATCAAGCTACAGCAAATTTAAATCAAGGAATATTTCACGATCCAAGTAGCGGTAATTACTGTCGCTGGGAGTATGAAATTCAGCCAATTTATTACTGGGGAAATAAAAATAATATTCAGCAATCAACCGCAGGCTGGGTATCGTTTTTACAGATTTTTGAACCGGGATGGCAAATTTTGATGGCACACGGTTTAGCTAGCGGTTGGATCGATTGGAATGGTAAACGCTACGAATTTACCAATGCACCAGCTTACAGCGAGAAGAATTGGGGAGGTGCTTTTCCCAAAAAATGGTTTTGGTTGAACTGTAATAGTTTTGATGGCGTTTCAGATTTAGCTTTAACCGCAGGTGGTGGTAGACGCGGTGTCTTGTGGTGGATGGAATCTGTTGCTATGGTTGTCTTGCATTATCAAGGCAAATTTTACGAATTAGTACCTTGGAATTCTCAAGTCACTTGGAATATTGAACCTTGGGGAAAGTGGGAAATGCAGGCTAGAAATTCGCAATATGAAATTGAACTAACGGGAACTACCGATTTACCCGGTACAGAATTGCGTGCGCCTACCGAAAATGGTTTAATATTTGCTTGTCGCGACACCATGCAAGGAAAATTAACTTTAGAATTGCGTGAATTAAACGGCCTTCAATCTAAAATTATCCTGAAAGCAACCAGTAATCTGTGTGGATTAGAAACAGGGGGTGGACCTTGGAACGAATCTTGGCAGACTAGCTAAAAATGATATTATTATAAATAGTATCTTGGGGCTGTAGCTCAGTTGGATAGAGCGAGCGCCGCCTAAGCGCTAGGTCGCAGGTTCGAGCCTTGCCAGTCCCATTTTCCGAACAAGTTCAATCAAGTTGTTATATAAACTTTTTATTAGGCAACTAAAACAGATAGAAGCTAGTACAGTACGGCGGAAAGGGCGCAACCATTCGTAAAACGTCAAAGCCAGAGAAAATAATACTTTTGACTTTTGACTTTTGCCTTTTGACTTTTGACTTTTGACTTCCGCGCAACGGTACTGGGCTTATGTCTGGTATTCCTTGTTGCTGCAATCTAATAGAGAGTCTATATAAACTAATTAAATAACCTAGATTTACATTGTTCTGTTTGCTTTTAAGGAGATTCAATAAATAAAATGTCCCACCGTTTGACAAACATGACGGGCACCCAGCTTTTTTGTATGAGGAGATGTTGCCCTAGAGGCGACGGTGACGATATATTTTATTATCTGTAACTGCTTTATCAAATTGGGTAACGTCTATCAGTAAAAACAAGTAATAGATAGTTTTATAAAATACATATTACTTGTTCGTAAAACAGGTCAAAATGCTTACTTAAGTAGCTTTCAACATATTCCTGGTATAAAATTGGTATACCAAGGGGCGTGACCCCCTGTGCATTTTGTCGCAAAATATTTATATTTTGTGGGACATATTCATTATTTACAGCAATACCTTGCTGGATTATTTTTATATCAAAATTCCTCTCTAGATAGTCTAAGTGATAGAACCTTGAACAAAATGCTTCAATCAGGAATTTATTCTCGGTTAATGCTCCTCGTGCTACCGCTGACGTTATTGTGGGGTTACAAAAAAGTTCAAAATGTATTTGTACAACCACAAGCAATTTTGGTTTTAGGAGGTTCAACTAAAAGATTAGAGCGAGAAAAATTTACCGCAAATTTTGCAAAACAATATCCTAACTTACCGATTTGGATTTCGGGAGGAAGCCCCCCCAGCGTGACAAAAAAAGTATTTATCAAAGCCGGTATCGATCAAAAGCGTTTGTACTTAGACTATCGAGCCAATAATACAGTCGAAAATTTTACAACGCTGGTAGATGATTTACAAAAAAGAGGAATCAATAAATTGTATTTAGTCACTTCCGACTATCATATGCGCCGTGCCACTGTAATCGGCGAAATTGTTTTAGGTAGTCGAGGAATTGATTTCTAAGCCATATCAGTTCCTTCACAAACTAATTCTGAACCTATTGAAAAATCTATTCGCGACGGAGTTAGATCGATTGTTTGGGTGGCTACTGGTTTGGGTGGTGGCGAAAAAGACAAGGAAAAATAATTGGTAATATTACTCAAATTTTAATGATCAATTGAAATTCAAACCCTCAAATTATGTTACAATAGTATTCCTTTTTTTATATAAAAAAAGGGGATTTTGATTTGCGATAAATCTTCTCTGAGGATTTTGCTATTTATGCAGCAGTTTTCTCTTGAATAAGTACAAAAGGCTGCACAATCAAAGTATTAAATCGTTTTTCTCGCTGCATATTCCATTCTCCTATTTGTTCTGCTGAAGGTTTAGAAATTAACGCACTATCAATCCAATTTTGCACTTGTGAAGCTTTATCGTTAGCTATAGCTTCTCCAACATCAATTAAATCTAATACGTGAGCCACTACAATCACAGAATCTTTTTGTACGTGGGGAATCAACCATGCCCATTCAGCTTCATCAAGATTTTCATCTAATTGTGCTCTTATATCTTGATTTGTCATAATTCATTAATTATTCTTCAATCATTAATATATAGCAGTTTGAATGTATTTGTGGAAGTTAATCGACCGAAATAATTTTAGATTTTAGATTTTAGATTTTGGATTATGAATGGTTGAGGCACCCCTAGTTTCAACTATGGAAACAATCTATTTATGTCCTATCGGACAGGCTACGAAGACTGTAAATCCAAAATCCAAAATTGTTTGACGGGAGCCCTTGACTTGTATTCTCTAGAAAACAGTTATATATAGATAAATATTATAGTTCAAATAATTATGCCGAGAACAATTAACTAAGCCTCAGCCTTCATTTCATCAATATCAAATAAGGAAACAATGACTCCCGCAATTGGAATTGAGATAAAAATACCTAGTAAACCTGCAACTCTGGCTCCTACTAATAAAGAAAAAAATATTACAACCGGATTTAAATTAAGTGCATCCTGCATGACTCTAGGTGCAATTAAGTTATCTTGAATTTGCTGAAGTACAATGCAAGCTATTAATACTTTAAGCGCTAACCAAGCACCTTGAGACAACACAATTAAGGTGATTAAACTAATTCCTAATGTTGCACCAATACCTGGAATTACATCTACAAAACCAACGATAACAGATAACACTAAGGGAAAAGGTACTCCTAATAGAACAAAAACTAAAAAAGTTGATATTGTGAGAAACAATGTTAATAATAATTGACCTCGAAAAAAACCGAGAAAGCTGCGTTTGATGATTAATGTAAATCTTTTACGCCGCTTTTTAGGTATGATTTTTAAAATAAAACACCAAAGCTTTTTTCCTTCGAGGAGCATGAAAAAAGCAACAACGGCAATGAGAATAAAAGTAGCGAAATTGGTAATAAAACTTTGGAACATGTTCAAAATATTAATCAGTCTCGAAATAGCTTGTTCCCTTAATACCTGTTCCAATGCGCTTAAATCTATTTGAAGATTTCGCTTACTCAGAATTTCCTCTAATTGTTCCACTAAAGGTATCAAAGAATTAAAAAATTT
The DNA here is from genome assembly GCA_050042755.1 of Rivularia sp. (in: cyanobacteria). Lineage (GTDB taxonomy): Bacteria > Cyanobacteriota > Cyanobacteriia > Cyanobacteriales > Nostocaceae > Rivularia. The sequence continues at coordinate 19,963 of JBHJJJ010000362.1, read as the reverse complement.
CGCTACACTATCAATGAATTGTTGTCCCTGAGATAAAAGTCCTAAGCCTGCGGTTATAGCCAAACTACTAAAAGCAACTATACTGACTAAGAATATAAAAACAACTGCTACAGTGTGGGGTAAAAAACGCTTCAGCCACTCTACAGGATAGCTGAGTAAAAAAGCTAAAATTGCCGCAAATGAAAAAATAACGATGACTGGTTGAAAATAACCTATTAGTTGTACGATTGTCCAACCACAAGCAGAGAAAAGTAAAAAACGAACTAACGCCAAATTATTTAATTTAGCGAGAAAATTTTCACCGTCTGAACCATTCATATAATATTGCGGGAGCGGGGAGGAATCGTGAGGGTGAAGCAGACTCAGAAAATTAGTTTTTGAGCCTTTTCAACGCCCCAAATCATGCAGTGTATTAATCGCTCGAGCACATTGTTGGGTTACAGTTTCTAAATCTTCCTTAGTTGTGGAAGCGGGAGGAGAAATTAATTCGCCAATTCTTACTGTAACCGGAACCCTTTGAGGAATAGTCCCACCTTTTTGCTCAATTTCCTGAGTACCCCACAAGCATACTGGTATAATTGGCGCTTTTGCCTTTGCTGCAATTAACGCTGCACCTCTTTTGGGGTCTGTAATTCGTCCGTTTGCGGTACGAGTACCTTGCAAGAAAATACCCACAGCCCACCCATCATTTAGATACTCTAAAGCCTTACGAATTGCATTGCGATCGGCATTTCCCCTACTTACAGGGTAAGCACCGTACAACTGAATCGCTTGCTTAAAAATCGGAATTTTAAATAATTCTTCCTTCGCCATATAGGATACAGGACGGCGGACGCTATTAGAAACAATCGGTGGGTCAAAATTACTTGCGTGATTGCTTACTACAACTAAGGCTCCATTACGAGGGACATTTTCGGCTCCATAAATACGCCCGCGGAAGTAAACGCGAAGCATGGGATTAACTACCGAGTATTTCAAGGCGCGGTAAAGTAGGAGACTAGCAAATGGTTCGCGATTTCGAGACATATTTCATCAAGAGTGGGCATTGGGTAAGAAGTTATGAGTTATGAGTTATGAATTATGAGTGAGGAATTATGAGTTATGAGTTATGAATTATGAGTTATGAATTATGAGTTATGAATTATAAATTATAAATTATGAGCTATGAATTATGAGTTGTATATTCAAAACTTTTTTCTTTTTGAGCTTCTAGCTTATGAACTCCTAACTCCTAACTCCTAACTCCTAACTCCTAACTCCTAACTCCCAACTCCTAACCCCTAACTCCCAACTCCTAACTCCTAACTAATATTGTTTCAGCAGCAGAGCGAACATTTTCTAAATTCAAACCCGAACAAGTACGCTTAATTAAGCCGGTTAAAACTTTTCCAGGGCCAATTTCTACAACTCGTCCAATTTTTTGTTCTGGTAATGAAGCAGCTATTTCCCACCAACGCACGCTTCCAGTCATTTGCTGAATTAACCGTTGCTTTAAAATATCAGCTTCCACGGCTGGTGTCGGCTCGACATTAGATAAAACGGGTACATTCGCTCTCTGAAATTCTACGGTGGCTAATACATCCTCAAATTCAGCAGATGCCTCTGCCATCATAGGAGAATGAAATGCCCCAGATACTTTTAAAAGTACTTTGCGTTTCGCTTTTACCTTCTCCATGACACTTTCAACAGCTTCAGGAGTACCGGAAATTACCACTTGTGCAGCACTATTATCATTCGCCAATACCGCATCATTGGTTTCAGAGAGGACTTGATTGAGTTGTTCTCTATCAAAACCCATTAAAGCTGCCATTTTACCACCAGCAGCATTTTCCATTAGTTCAGCGCGACGTTTTACCAATCGTAATCCAGCAGACCATTCAAATACACCAGCTACATATAAAGCAATATATTCTCCCAAACTATGGCCGGCAAGTAAATCCGGTTTCTCTGTTTTACCTATAATATCGGCGAGAATAGTTTCTACAACATACAAACAAGGTTGAGTGTAAAGAGTACGAGCTAACTTTTCTTCATCGTTTTGACAGATTTCGCTGACACTCCAGCCCAAAATTTCTTCAGCTTGAGCAAATTTTTCCTTTGCTTCGGACAATTCTAATAAATCCATCCCCATTCCGAGTTCTTGCGAACCTTGCCCGGGAAACACCCATGCGGTTTTACTCATCAGTTAGTTATTAGTTATTAGTTATTAGTTCCTGGCTCACGGAGTTAGGAGTTAGAAATCAACTTTTAACATATTCACGCAGTCAGTTCAACTAAATTAATCCCTTATACAAAAAGAGTTTCAAGAATTTAACAATAAAAATTCATCACTCCGCGAGATCCTTACTCTTAACTCCGCGAGCTATTTATCTTCCCCATTGAAAAATTGCCGCACCCCAGGTTAATCCAGCGCCAAAACCAGATGCAGCAATTGTATCTTCAGGTTTAATTTTACCAACTCGGACTGCTTCATCTAATGCCAAAGGAATAGAAGCAGCAGAGGTATTGCCATAATTGGCGACGTTACTTATGACTTTTTCAGATGGAATGGAAAGCCGTTCTGCCACAGCATCAAGAATGCGTTGGTTAGCTTGATGCAATAGCAGCCAATCCACTTCTTTCACAGTCAGATTGGCGCGAAACAAAGCTTTGTCGATAATTTCCGGTACTCGCTGAATGGCAAAACGATAAACTTCTTTACCATTCATCGAAATATTGCCAAAATTACCCTTTGAAATATTTACACCTTCAATCAGTTCTTTTGATTGGGGCTTATAAGAAAGGTTAAGACAGCTATTAAGAGTTCCATCACTTTTAATTTCAAAGCCTAACAGACGATCGCATTCATTCGCTTGCAACACAGCAGCTCCAGCACCATCGCCAAATAGTATGCAGGTGCGTCTGTCTTGCCAATCCACCCAACGAGAGAGGATATCCGCGCCAATCAAAAGTACATTTTGAAATACACCTGTTCTAATATATTGAGCGGCGGTTACCAATCCGAACAAAAAACCAGAACAAGCCGCAGTCAAATCAAATGCGACTGCATTAGTCGCTCCCAATTCAGCTTGAATTTGACTTGCACTACCAAATAAGTCATCGGCAGTGGAAGTTGCGAGCAAAATCAAATCTAACTCTTGGGGTTCGATTTGTGCCATTTCTAATGCTTTAAGGCTCGCAGCAGTACCGATAGTAGTAACAGATTCACTTTCTCGGGCCAGTCTTCGTTGACTAATTCCCGTTCTTGTAGATATCCATTCGTCCGATGTATCAACCAGCTTGCTCAGCCCCCGGTTATCCAGGAAGGTTTCTGGCACTGCCGAGCCACTTCCCGTAATTGCTATTCCTAAATTTTGCACTCATTCTCTCCGCAGCTATCTGCTATCCGGACTGTTGAAATCGAACAGAAAAATCATTAGCCTATAGGCAGTTTAAAATCACTGACTATAGACTACTGACATTTAATGCCCTCCGGGCTAATTTATACAACGCTTTTTTCACTCAGATTTTGGGAGTTAATGCGTTCGAGTACCTGATTGTCCACAGCTTCTTTTGCTAGACGAATTGCACCGAAAATTGAAGGAGCTTGGGAGCTACCATGACCAATTACACATATGCCGTTCACGCCTAAAAGTAAAGCCCCGCCATGTTCTGCATGGTCCATCCGCTGTTTAATTCGTTTCAGGTTTGGTTTTAAAATAGAACAACCAAGTTGGCCGCGCAATCCTTGGGGTAACTCTTCGCGAATAATTTGCAACATTATTTCCCCAACTGCTTCGGCAAATTTTAATAACACATTGCCTACAAAACCATCACATACAATCACATCAAAATCACCCGAAAGCACATCGCGTCCTTCGGCGTTACCAATAAAGGTAACGTACGGATTTTCACTTATCATTTGGTGGGCGCGTATGGCAACGTCATTGCCTTTACACTCTTCCTCACCGATATTTAATAAACCTACTTTGGGTTGTGAAACACCCAAAACATACTGAGAATAAGCCGAGCCTAAAATAGCAAATTGCTCTAAAAACTTAGGACGGCAGTCTACATTAGCTCCAACATCAAGTACTAGGACTTGCTTGCTAGCTACCATTGTAGGGAATACTGCACCAATTGCCGGACGATCGATGCCCGGAAGTCTTCCCAGACGAAGTAAAGCTGCTGCCATCGCTGCACCAGAATGGCCGGCACTAATTACAGCATCAGCTCGTCCCTTTTTCACCAAACTCATCGCCACGTTGATTGAGGCCTTTGGTTTGCGTCTAATGCCGCTTAAAGGTTCCTCATCCATGGCGATCGCGCCTTCGGCAGGGACAATTTCGACAAGTTCTGACTTTATTGATGGTGGCAGTATAGGTTGAATATCTTCGGGGGAGCCTACCAGCAATACTTTTACACCCAATTCTTCCACGGCTCGCAGTGCGCCAGCCACGATTTCACCGGGTGCATTATCTCCTCCCATTGCGTCAATAGCGATTCTTACGCCAGTCGATCCCATTGCTCAGAGCTTCCAGAAACCTTACAAATTTTACCAGATGCCTCTGTTATTCGTAGTAGATTTTTAACTACCAAATCCCACTTTTATGAGGTAAGGCATCAATTCCGACTTTTGCTCAACATAACATGAATTTAGCTCTATCACTCTACTCTCGGTTCCCTACAGCTAAATGTTTTGAGCAATCGATCTAGGCGGGTGAATATCCTCAAAAAAACATTACCACTAGCTCCAAAATTACGTAAAGCACTAGTGGAGCATCCACTGTACCGTAAATATTCTTGCATTAATCGCAGAAGTCAGTAGTTATATTTCCCTGAATATTTTTTTTGTTTTACACCATAAAATCTCATATCTCACCACATAAAATCATGGAAAATTGTATGGAAAAGACGAAATTAAATTATTTTTTCGATCGAAATGACTTTGATAAAAACGATATTATAATTCTTGACTCTATCATGAATTTAAAACTATTCCAGGTGTTAATTGATTTCTTTATTACCAATATTATTGTTCGTAAATATACTAAGTTTTTTTAATTGGGCACTTAAAGTCGTATATATTACATTTGCAATATTTATGATGATGCATATTTGATGGAATAAATTGCAAAATTATTAGTAAATTTGTTTACAGATAATTCAATAAAACTATTCCTTTCAATTCAAAATTAGAAAATTAGTGAAATTTGCCTGATATACCATGGAACATCCAGAAGATATTCACAGTGACGAGAGCGTAAGCATTTTCAGAAGCTGCTCTGTGCATTTATTTGTCAGTAAACTGTATCGTCGATGATATTTTTCGCTTCTAGGTATGTTGAGAAAAAAGTATATAGTAGTAACAAAACTATTCAACTTGATTTTCTTTCACTTTGAATATGGTTTGTTGTAAAAAAGCAACGACACAAATATGATTAAAAAAGTATTTTTGAAAGACTTATCCCTCTCTGTGTCTTTCTGAAATGCTCCTTTAAAAGATCTACTTTTCTTAAAACATTTATCAAAGGATCGGATCAACTTTGTTCATATAATTATCCGACCATATTATTATGAGCTCTACAGAACCATCACAATTTGCGATCAAAGTAACTATAAAAGTATTTATATGTTGAATTCAATTAGAAATACCTAATTTTCCGATTTGAATTTTTTAATACATAAATTTGCTGCAATCGTAACGATAAGTGTGATAATAAAACCCATTGCTTAAGAAATTTAAGCATAAAGGTTGAGGTAAATTGCAAAACTTTGTTATATTTACGTCTTCCGGAAACAATAATCAGCAGTTATGATTACGACCATGAAGACAGGATTTGCTTTGTGCGTAATATTACAGCAGATAAGGTAGCAATTACTTGTATAGGAGTTAAGGATGCTGGAATTATTTGGTTCGGGTTTAATTTCCTTGTGGTTAGATATGGCAGGGGTAAAAGTTAAGCCAATGGAGGCTTTTGACACCTTAGCTTGGCAAGCTGGTCCAGGTTTAGTTCTCGCCCCCGATCCGAATCCAGCCAGAAGTAATACGATACGAGAATATATTAAAGAACTACAAGCATTAAAATTAATCAAATCCGAGCAAACCGAAGTTCAGGGTATTTGGATGCAATCAGGTCCGATACTGATGGCTAATCATCAAGGTACAAAACCCCTGCCAGCAGCTTCTTTAACTAAAATTGCTACAACACTAGCTGCACTAAAACATTGGGGTCACGACCATAAATTTGAAACTCTCATAAGTGCAACAGGCCCAATTAAAAATGGTGTATTAGAAGGACATTTAGTCGTTAAGGCCAGTGGCGATCCTTTGTTTGTCTGGGAAGAAGGAATAACAATTGGCAATATGCTCTCAAAAATGGGCATCAAGCGAGTCAATGGAAATTTAATCGTTGTTGGTAAATTGGCGATGAATTTCCAACGCAATCCCCAATTAGCAGGGCAAGCACTCAAAAGAACACTCAATTTTGCCACTTGGCACAGACCTATAGCCTCCGTGTATTCGCGAATGCCTAAAGGTACCCCAAAACCTCAAATTAGAATTACCGGAAAAGTTGAAGTTCTTCCCGAAGTAACCACCTCCCAAACTCCGCTGATACGTCATTACTCATTACCGATGGCACAGTTAATTAATGAGATGAACGTTTTTAGCAACAATAAAATGGCAGAAATGCTTGCAGAATCCGTAGGAGGAGCAAGTGTAGTCCAATCAACTGCGGCCAAACTTGCAAGAGTACCACAATCGGAAATTCAATTAATCAATGGCTCTGGATTAGGACAAGAAAATCGTATTTCCCCCAGAGCAGCGACTGCTATGTTAATGGCGATTCAACGCTTAGCAGCCCCTCACAATCTTACGGTGGCAGACTTTTTTCCGACTTCTGGCTTAGACCATCGCGGTACAACTTACGCCAGACGTATTCCTAAAAATACTGCTTTCAAAACCGGTACTTTAAGGGATGTCAGTGCCTTAGCTGGAGTAATGCCTACGAAAAATCGCGGTTTGGTTTGGTTTGCAATTATTAATAAAGGTACTTATGTACCAGGTTTTCGTGCAGAACAGGACAAATTACTACAAAAAATTCTTAAGGATTTGCAAGTGCCAGCAACCGCATCAACTGGAGTTAATCAGACTTCAGGGAAAAAAGCCATACCCGAGCTAGGTAAGGCAAATCGTAATGAAATTTTGTATAAAAGTTAAATCAATGATCAATGATCAATGATCAATGATCAATGATCAATGATCAATTTTAATTACTATTTTCTTGTTCCCAGGTTCTACCTGGGAATACAGTTTGGTAGGCTATACTGACCTATATTTATAAGTAGAAAAGCAGTGCATAGTATTAAGCATCCACTAAAAGGAAGCAGGGATAATTGTTAATTGTTAAATTGGGGAATAATCTCTGTAATCACCCTTTCGCTTGAGTTCCCTCCTTTAACCACGATATTTTCTGTTTTCAAATTACCAGTAGCTGTTTCACCTTTAAAAGTTAATTGGGGATCTTTTTGCCCATATATTACTTTTCCAGAGGCTTCTATTAATTGCTTGTCCAAATACCAAGTTAAATTATTCGATTGGATAGATTGACCTTTTTGTCCAATACCTTTAACATTTCCTCGGACATACACCGTTTTCTGAGGTATTTTCAGTTCACCCCGATTACCACTTACAGTTACATTTTCAGCACGATGCACCACTTTTAGAGGTGCATTTGTTTTAACAGTTTCAGCTTTTATATTCCAAGTCATAGAGTTACTAGCTATTTGCACCAGAGGATCTAGTAATTCGATAAAAGCATTTTTTGTAATATTGACAATCTCTGTTTTTAAGAAAATTTCAGCAGCATCTCCCCTACCACGATCGGTAATTTTATTATTCTTAAAGCGCTGAATTTGCATTGAGCGATCGCCAATTAATTTTTCCTCCTTAATCATCCAGATTAAATGCTCGGTTTGCATTTGCAATTGGGGTTCGACTGATTTAGCTACGACTCCCCCAGAAAAATCAATCCGCTGTTCGCGAGTTTTAACTTTTGCTTCTTGGGCTACTGCTTGTAGCTGCTTGTGAGTACCGTTAAGTTGATTGCGAACAATCATTAAGTCCTCTTCGGGCCGCCATTCTAATTCATTACCACGCAAAACAACACCGTTAGTAGGATCTGTAGCAACAATTTTGCCTTTGAGAAATAGTTGTTTTGCGTCTTGCCTAATATCAGCCTTTTCTGCCGTTATTTTGTAAACTATTTTACCATCTTGATATAATTCACCATAGGGATTTTCAGCTTCACCAATTTGTTTTTCTTTTGTATACTTAGCCTGTTTGGCGTTGACTTTCCAAATTGGTTGACCTTTTTCATCAAATTGTTCTAAAGCCACACCTTGGAAAGTGAAGTTACTTTCGTCTTCTTGCACGGATTCGTCTTCGACTTCAACTTCATCGATACTAGGCTTTGGATCTCCACAACCAACTAATGTAAGGAGGGAGAAGGCGCAGAGTAGAAGGCAGAGCCTAAAAGCCCTATGAGTTAAGCTTTTCATCCTATTTATATTAGACGGTTGTTTACGCCATACTGCATTCACAGACGTAGAAAAAGTCAATTTTATCCATATTTTTGATTTTTATGCCGGCAAGGAACTTTCAATAAATTGTCCCGCCATCGCCAGTGACTCTTATTTTATTAGGTGCAAGAAATGAATTAATATCAAGTCCGGATGATTACTTCTAATCAATTTATTGTGTAATTTGAGTGTGACGGGTACCCGTGACCAAGTCAAATAATTGTGGATTTTATATTTATTCCACAAATAAATTTGGGGGCTATATCCTTCGGATAGGCTTCCCTAACAGAGTTTTTTTACTTCTAGACTTTGAATCTTACATTCCATTTTCCAAAATTTAAAATCTAAAATTAGGTGAGATTCAATAATCTTTTTACTAAATATTTACCAGTGCAGGCTCGAAAAGCGAAACAGAAAAATACGTTTTCAAGAATATGCCCTAGTATACAGAATTCCCCAATTTTTAAGAATTTAAAATAATTTAGCTGACTGACGGGCACCCTTAAAAGTTTTTTTAAAGAAAAAACTTTTAAGGGTGCCCTTGGTGCATTTAATCGAGATAAATTTTGTTTAATTTAATCTTCGACATTATTTGATAACGACTTATCAAGTCTGAAAAATTTACCTGCTTACCTTTTTATTTTTCAGTCCTACTCTTGTACTTCTAAGCGGGGATCTACAATATCAGGTGATTGTTCTAAAAAACTCATTTCCGGTAATGGCCGATAAGGATATCCTTGACGAGGTGTCTTTTGAATATCTTCTTTAACGGCTTCTAAATCAATATAACGATCGGAAACGTTAATTAAACTATCGCTAGTCATCGAACGTAAACTAACTACCTCAACCCTAACGCCGCGATAACTAACCGAATTTACCGCATATGCTAAATCCCCATCGCCACTAACTAAAACCGCCGTGTCGTAGGAATCTACCAAAGCCATCATATCAACTGCGATTTCCACATCCAAATTGGCTTTTTTTGAACCATCAGGTAGCTGTACCAAATCTTTCGCGATGACTCTATAACCATTACGCCGCATCCACAATAAAAATCCCTGCTGCTTCTCATTTGTCCTATCTACACCTGTATAGAAAAACGAACGTAGCAACCTAGAACCACCTGTTAACCTAGAAAGCAGCTTTGTGTAGTCAATTTCAATTCCCAACTGTAACGCGGCATAAAATAAATTTGAGCCATCGATAAATATAGCTACACGACCTCTATTTTCTAAAACTTGTTCTGGCGTAAATATTGACTCTTCTGGTAAATTATTCAACATCGCGTCTCATACCTCATTTTTTATTTTTGTAAACAATTTGTTATTTTTGTAATCATTGAAACCTATTACTTACACGTATACGTAAGTTTCGGCAATTTATGATAATCATGATGCGGCTAATCTTTATAGATCCTATAGATTAACCTTTGTCACCAAATGAAGAGATTTTAGATTTACGATTTTGATTTCACCAGAGTTATAAACCCGGGGGCTTGGAGATTTTAGATTTATGAGTTAATTAGTATTTTATCTCTATCTATTTGTAGCTAAAAATACAATACATCATCCATAATCTCAAATCTAACATCCCAAATCTAAATAATCTTGATCAATTCAATTCAATGCTTTGAAAGATTGGTTGTGCTTTACCTAACTGCTGTTCCCTAGTTAGCAAGCCCCATTTTCCATGTGCGGCAAAGGGTGCAGCATTTGCAGTTTCTACTTGATTGTTAAAGTCAATTACAAAACCTAGTTGCTGGTATATATCGCTACTAATGTTAGGAATGACGGGAGAAAGTAGATAAGCTGCCAACCTTACCGATTCTAAGACAACGTACAAAACTTGTTCTAATTCCTGCTGCTTTCCTTGTTTGTATAATGACCAAGGCGCTTGTTCGTCAATATACTTGTTACAAGTTTGCGATAATCTCAGAATCGCTTCACAGGATTGATTGAAAGCTAGGGCTTCGTAGTTAGCTTTGACTTGTTCCCCTAGTTGCATGCCAATAGCCTTTAGAGGATTGTCTTCGCTGATATTTTCGTTTGTAATCGACGGTATATTTCCCTCACAGTACTTTTTGACCATTTTTAAAGTGCGATTTAGCAAATTACCTAAATTCTTTGCCAAATCTGCATTTAGAACTTCAACAAATCTAACTTCATTAAAATCGCCATCTTTACCAAATCCGATTTCCTTAACAAAGTAATAACGAACTGCATCTGCACCATATTTCTCTACCAAGGCTACAGGATCGATGGTATTACCAAGGCTTTTACCCATCTTCTGACCATCTTTGGTCAAAAAACCGTGTCCAAATACTCTTTCTGGTAAAGGTAAATCGGCAGAAATCAACATTGCGGGCCAGTAAACCGCGTGAAAGCGTAGAATATCTTTACCTATTAAGTGCAAATTGATCGGATACCATTTAGCCAAAGCGTTTTCTAAAGTTGCTTCATCTTCCGCTTCGAGTAAGGCTGTAACATATCCAAGCAAAGCGTCAAACCAAACATATAAAGTATGTTTTGGGTTATTTGGTACGGGAAACCCCCATTCCACATTCACCCGCGAAATGGAAAAATCTTGCAAGCCTCCTTTAACAAAATTAAGAACTTCATTTCGCCGACTCTCTGGTTGAATGAAATTCGGGTTGGAGCGATACAATTCTTCGAGATGGCTTTGATATTTTGACAAGCGGAAGAAATAATTTTCCTCATCTCGCCATTCCACTTCCTTGTTGGTATGAATCGGACAACGATTTCCTTCTAGTAATTCTCTTTCTTCTTTAAATTCTTCGCAGGAAACGCAATACCAGCCTTTTTGCTGCCCTAAGTATATATCTCCTTTTTCCCAAACTCGATTGAAGAATTCTTTGACTATGAATTCATGACGAGTATCAGTAGTGCGGATAAAGCGATCGTATTGAATATTAAGCAATTTCCACAAAGACACAAACCCCGCTGACATTTGGTTACTAAATTCTTGGGGTTGTATGCCTTTACTTTCTGCAGTGCGCTGAATTTTTTGTCCGTGTTCATCGGTACCCGTAATTAAAAGTACCGAATGTCCCAAAAGCCTTTGAAACCGCGCCACCTCATCTGCTGCCATTGTTGTATACGCACTACCGATATGGGGCAAATCGTTTACATAATATAGCGGTGTCGTATGTGTAAATGTATTTTTTGTTTTATCCTCTTGACTCATGCAAAAATAAAATTACTTCTAAAAAAAAACCGTTTTCTATCTGGTATTTTTAGGTAAAACCAGGTTATTATACAATAAAGCATATGCTTTTTCAAGCAATAATTTTATGGTAGCAAATTAATTTGCTTTGAGTTTATTAAAAAAATAAATATTAAATCATTTGATTATTATCTGAATAAAAGATTTGAAATTAAATGATCTTTAAGATTTTTTTTGCTAATTATTGCCATTATAAGTACAAATTATTTTTATGCAAAAAATATATCTTGTATAAGGATACTTTTTTCTCAGTCTCAAAATGTCACAATCTAATCAAGTTAAATTGAGATATTCTTTTAAAATTTATATTGAAAACTTATGAGTCTGAATAATTCACTCCTAATTTATCAGTAACAATTCGGGGTTTTACACTACAAGAGCGTTTAGCTATTACGAGAATGCCATACCTCAAACTACAAGTGTGTTAGTAGTAAGCAATCATCTTGGCTTTATGGATGCACCAATTTTGATGGCAGTATTATCTAATACCAGTTGTTTGACTTGTCATTACTAGATGAGGCAAGTTCCAATAATGTAAGCAATTTTCGCACTCAGGTTGAATACTTTCTGTTAAAAGTAAACGAACAGCATCGACAGTTATTTTTAAGAGTCGGTACAGTTTTGCAATTCAAGGCACTTACCTTTAAATAAAATTTCTCAGAGCCGCTGTTGCAAAACAAGCAGGGTGAAATATGGCTAAATTTGGAGCAGTTTTTATCACCCCAAGCAAATAGTTGGAGTATTTCTCTTGATGAACTGAACCAATGGAAAAGTTGACTCTAGCTAACTCTATAAAATAATTTCAAAAGGGATATACCCCTCAACCCATACAGGTTAATGTCAGAGATTCCCCTGTTTTACTAGTTATAATTACTTCTCCAGAAGAAGTTAACACAAATGTTGTACATTTAAAACTCTTAAGTTTATTTAAGGCTTCTAAACTTATGAGGCAATCAATCGGGCTGGCATCTTTGGGTAATGTCGCGTCGCCGTCTTATATCATATCCGGTTAAACACTTATCATATCTGTGAAGGCTGGTAATGGGTAACAGGTAATAGTAATAGGTACAAACAATTGTTTTGCTCTGAGCCATATAGTAAGTAATTAACTGGACTTCATATTACTCATTATTTTTTACCTTAAAATTGCCGTTGAGTGACCTCTTTAGCGGGGAAATTTGAGCAGAGCGAGAATAAATTATATCCCTAATCTTATAGCCCAAAGACAGTAATTGGTTGTCTTTATTACATAACACCGCAGCATCAATAAAAAAATTCGGAGAAACCAGGCAAGAACTATAGTAGAAGAACTTACCCAAAGTGATGAATCCTAAATTACAGACTACTCTGTCAAGGCTGTTATTAGATTTTTATCCTGCAAAGTAGCGGTAAACACTTTTTTCAAAGATTTTTATCAACTAACTATTGACAAAAACCTAGTAACTGATGAATAAACCAAAAATCTTACGGAAACCTTGTCTCCTCGTTCCAAAAACAATACACTTAGAATATCCGCTATTTGTATATTTGCCTGGGATGGATGGTTCAGGCAAACTATTAGGAACTCAAACTGATGGTTTAGAAGCTGCTCTTGACGTACGTTGTTTGGCCATACCCCGAAATGATATTACTAGCTGGGATGAACTTGCATCGAGCGTACTGAAGTTAATTTACGCTGAAATCAAAAACACACCTCAAAGACCAGTATATCTTTGTGGAGAATCGTTTGGGGGTTGTTTGGCACAAAAAGTAGCAGTTACAGCACCGCACTTGTTTGAGCGGATAATTCTTTTAAATCCAGCTTCCAGCTTTCGTTCCCACCCTTTTTTTTACTGGGGATCGCAATTTACTGAACTCGTACCAAATTTTTTATATGATACGGGTGCTTTGGGATTGTTACCATTTCTAGCTTCATTACCAAGAATAAATCGTGGCGATCGCCAAGAACTTTTGAAAGCAATGCGATCGGTTCCACCGGAAACACTTCGTTGGCGAATATCTTTACTTAGAGAGTTTTATATTGATGAATACAAACTAAGTCAATTAACTCAACCTATATTATTAATCGCTGGTGCTAACGATAGACTTTTGCCTTCCACTACAGAAGCTTTAAGGTTAGCCAATATTTTTCCCAATTCTAGAATTGTAGTACTTCCAGAAAGCGGACATGCCTGTTTGTTAGAAAAAGATATTAATCTTTACGAAATTATGCTTCAAAATGATTTTTTAGAATGTGATGACCAAACAACTAAATTTATAGCTTGAAGTCTATTTATTCTGTATTAGCATTTCTAGATAATTTGTAAAAGCCCAGTATCCTTAAGACTGGGTTTTTATTTTTTATGTGATTAAATTGTAGTCATGATAAGTAGTCAATAGTAATATATTTTAGTTATTTACATAGCAAATACATATTAATTAAAAATAAATAGTAACTATATCTACTAGTTTAATTCTATCATTTATAGCTAAACTTTCCTCTACTGGTTATTGTACTTAGAGGTACAAGTATATTTTTCAATTAGAAATAAATATAGAGGAGATAACTTTTTATGAATGTTTTAGGAATTTTATTTTTTTCTTTTGGTCTATTGGTTATTTTGTTTGGGATTTCTATTTTTACTCCACTTTTATCATGGGTAGAAAAAAAAATAAATAAATCTAAATTTAGTTCTGTTAATTACAATCAACCTAATTCTATACGTGTAACGAGTATATTTATAGGTATTTGTTTCTTTCTGTTCGGACTATTTATAACAATTGCCAGTGCTGCACTTTTGGATATTTGGAATATACCAGAGAATAAAAATCCATCCCGACCACAATCGGTGTTAGAAAAACCTGAAATCGCCATGGTTGCTCCACAAAATTCTACGACCAGTCTTAATCACAATAACAATTTATCCGTAACTAAATATAGATTAGATTGTCTGTCACAAGCAGATGCTTTAAACATGCGTAAAGAGGTAGGTTTAAATACAGAAATCATTACCTTAATCCCATGTAATGCAATTGGGATTCAAGATACAAACAAAAGAGATTATAAAGATGGAATAGAATGGTTTCTTGTGAAATATCAACAAAAAACTGGATGGGTTGTTGGTAAATACCTTAAGCAGCAAAATACAAATTTTAACAGAAATAAAATATTATCTAAATTACTTGCAAAAAAAAGACCCTGACCTTCAGTCAGAGTCCTATAATGGTGCATCTACAGTTGTATATTCATAAGATATATATTATTCTCCGCATACTTAAATGGCACATTTTCCTATTTTCAAGAAAAATTTATCTAAAATGGGGGCTTTTTAAAGTTTGAAAAAACACAAGTATTGGCAACTACATATAAAAAATTAAATCATATCAAAACTATACAACTCCATCAGAAATCAAAAAGCAGGTTTATATCTATAAATTTTTATATATTTAGTCGCAGCAAGATTGCGCTTTTAGGGGGATGTGAAGATAATCACCGCTCGGCTATAGATTAAATAGAAAATAATTTTATATCAATCTACTGGTATCTTTAAATGTCAGATAAAGCCGAGCAAAAATCAGTTCAGTCAACTCCTAATGCTTCAGAAACAGAAGTTCATGTTCAACCTCAAACTTCAAAACATAATTTAGTTACACCACTAAAATCTGATTTCAACACATCTCCCCTACAATCCTTAGCTAAAACAGTAGGTGAAGTAGGAGGAACGATCCCCGATACAGCTTTAGGAGTAGGAGTTATAGTTGGTGGTAGTGCCTTAGAAGCCCAACTCCTAACTCCCAACTCCCAACTCCTTCAATCTATCGATACAAAGCGCAAATTTTGAGCAATACTGGTACAAGTAAAGTCACTTGTTGCATACCACATGGAAATTAGAGCGAGTCACACACCGCTTTCAGATTGGTCTGGGGATGGTTTGGCGTTAGGATTATTTGAAGATGAGTTAGATTTAACTGGCGATTTGGCTGCTTTGGATAAGAAGTTAGCCGGTGCCTTAAAAGAATTAATAGAAGGTGAAGAATTTAAAGGAAAATCAAACAGTACTGCTTTCACTCGCTTAAGTGGTGATAGTTCTATTCGTAAAATTATCTTAGTCGGTTTGGGTAAAGCTGAAACTTTCAATGCTGAAAGCTTACGACGTGCTGCTGCCTCTGCTGCAAGGTTAGCTAAAAAGCAAAAGTGTAAGAGTTTGGGTGTCAGTTTACCAGTTTGGAATGATGAGGCTGCACAAACTGCACAGGCAATTGCTGAAGGTGTACAGCTAGCACTTTATCAAGATAAACGCTTCAAGTCAGAGCCGGAAGAAAAAGAAACACAAGTAGAAACCGTGGATTTACTAGGTTGCGGCGGACAAGAAGCTGCTGTAACTCGTGCCAATCAGATAGTTTCTGGAGTAATGCTGGCGAGGGAATTAGTGGCAGCACCAGCTAATGAATTAACGCCCATAACTATGGCAGAAATCGCTCAAGCGATCGCAAGCGATCATAGTTTAGAATTAGAAATTCTGGAAAAAGAAGACTGTGAAAAGTTAGGTATGGGTGCTTTTTTGGGAGTCGCGCAAGCTTCTGATTTGCCTCCGAAATTTATCCACCTTACCTATAAACCCCAAGGTACCCCAAAACGCAAGTTAGCAATTGTTGGTAAAGGTTTAACCTTCGACTCTGGCGGATTAAATATCAAGGGTGCGGGTAGCGGTATTGAAACCATGAAAATGGATATGGGTGGTGCTGCGGCTACCTTGGGTGCTGCTAAAGCAATTGCCCAACTCAAGCCAGATGCAGAAGTTCACTTTATTTCTGCTGCTACTGAAAATATGATTAGCGGGCATGCCATGCATCCCGGCGATATCCTTAAGGCTTCTAACGGTAAAACTATCGAAGTTAATAACACTGACGCTGAAGGACGTTTAACCTTGGCTGATGCGTTAGTGTTTGCCGATAAGCTAGGAGTAGAAGCCATCGTGGATTTAGCAACTTTGACAGGAGCTTGTGTAGTTGCTTTAGGAAATGATATTGCAGGGTTATTTACTCCTAGCGATGAATTAGCATCCGAGTTACAAAAAGCTTCCGAAAGCGCCGGGGAGAAATTATGGCGGATGCCCATGGAAGATAAGTATTTTGAAGGATTAAAATCCGGTATTGCCGATATGAAGAATACCGGGCCTCGTGCTGGTGGTTCAATTACTGCATCATTATTTTTGAAGCAGTTTGTTAAAGATACCCCGGCTTGGGCGCATTTAGACGTTGCCGGGCCTGTTTGGACGGATAAGGAAAACGGTTACAATCCTTCTGGAGCGACTGGTTTCGGCGTTCGCACTTTAGTTAATTGGGTTTTGAGTTAGTTTTTTCGGTGGGCATTTATTTGTCCACCGTTGATTGGATGTTTTTCCGGGTGTGAGAGTATGAAAAGATTCACATCAAAATTTGTTTTAAAGTTACTCCCCTCCCGCTAGAAGATTACCTTTTATGTAATAATTTATTTAAAAGAAAAATCTAAAACTGAAGATGTTTCTGACTATTTTGCACAATTATGTCAAGATTGTCTACAAGAAGGATTTAATAAATTAACCGATTTTTTAGACAATAATTCAACCCATAAGAACAAAATGAAATCTCAAGTAAAAATACCGAACAGAGAATTTAAAAATTGAACACAAAATAGCTATAGATTTTCTTCACACTCCAACTCCCAGACCCTAACTTTAATTTAGTTGAATATATTATTCATCTTTTAAGACTTAAATTACTACATCATCTTCCCTTGGGTATAAATATTCAACAAGTCCAAGATAAATTCAAGTATTTTTTCAAAATTAATCAACTTCAGACACCAGAACAAATCCACAATATAATTGAACATATTTGTACTTTAGTCTAGTAATACTCAAATATAAATACAATTATTAATAATAATCTTTTATTATTTTCTGTTCAAACAGATTAATTATCAATAACCTCAAAATTTGTGTAAACCCCAAAAACAGAACAAATCTATCGCTTCGTGGAACAGGAAGAATTTTCGTTGTGGTGATTTGTTGTTTTTGGGGTTCTCCCGAGTGTTGGAATGGTTTCCGAGTCTTCTGGGAAAACAGATTACTTCTTCCGGCAAAAAGATTATCTCTTATGTAATCATGTATGCTACATTATGGGTTTTCTTATAGCGAGAAGGGAGTAATATCCCTTTATCAAAGTCAATCCAAATATCTAATTCAGCAGGACCGATTTCAAACCTCAACCCAAAGGTATTGTTGTAAAAAAGAGGTTGTTCTAGTTTTATCTCTTCACAGCCCATGTATTTTTGGCTATCATTAATCATTATTTTTGATCAAATATCAATTCATCTTTTACATGAGAGCAGCCCAAATTGAGCTACCTTCGTTGTGCCAAACTTTATTCAAGGTTAAAGTAAGGTAAGGCTGTAGTATTAATAAACTACATAATTTTTGGCTTGTATAAGAAACATCCAAATCAGCAACGAATATTTTACAGAATACTACTCACACTGGAAAAATTCCGCTCATGCCGAGGTGATTAATTCGCGTAGTGTGTTCTGGGTGTGATGCTTTTCATCGTGACTAAACAGTAGTGGTTCGTTGGCTGCTCCCGCAGCTTCCGTCTTAGTGGTGCTTAAAATAGTAAATATAATACTTCTCCGATAAAGCATCACTTTTATTGTAAATATAAGAAATGACAGCTATTTCATCATTTGAAGACGATATCCTTTCCCATTCCATTCAATTAAAATCATTTGAATGGAATGAAATAAAATCCAAGATATCGGAATTTTCATTTACGAAGAAAAGTGTCATTTTTAATCAACATTTTATTTGCGATAAAATATTTTTCATTTCGGACGGAATTGCTGCATCTGAGCAAATTATGGCAGAAGGCGTTTCACCAATTGCACGATTCTTCAGTAGAGGCCAATTCTGCTCAAATATCACTAGTGCTTTAACGAAAGAGTATGCTAACGATACGCTGATTGCTATCACGGACGTTAGCGGTGTTTCAATGTCGATAAATTTTTTCCTCGAAGAATATTATAGAGGGAACGTATTTGGTGAGTATTTACGGAAAAAGATACTTGAAACGCTTCTCTTCGATAAGGAGATTATTTGTACAAAAACCTTGTTGAACACGGAGTACCGTTATCGATTTCTTGAAGAGCGTCAGCAGGATGTTATTCGTTGTGTCCAAGATAAGGATATTGCGCGCTTTATTGGTATTACGCCACAGGGGCTTTGCCGCTTTCTTAAATATCGCTATCAGAAAAGTTAACCCAGGTTAATTACATTAACTTTTGCTTGGTCTATTATCTCACTTGGATAGCCAAAATTCCTATTAAATAAGCTGCAATCAAATAGTTTTTAGGACTTATGCACTCGTAATGGTAAATAAGACTTTGCGATTACGTCGCTTCGCTCGTAATGACGTAAATACGTAGTCCATGATGGGTAAGTCTTGGTTTTGATGGGAGTTTAATTTAGTTCTGCGGTGTAGTAAAAATGAACAAAGATTTGCTGAACACAATTCGAGCCTTAGCTCCGATTATCACGAATGCCCTCAAAAGTGGTCAGTTATTCAGCCCCCACTGTGAACTAACAGAAGCAGACCCCGATATTTTGTGCGAGTATGATGTTGAAATTCCCATTTTGGAAGGGTTTTGCTTAACAGCAAATGTCTACCGCTCCAAACGGGCAGCTGAATGTGGCGAACCAGTACCTGTTGTGATGTGCGCCCATCCCTACGATAATCACATCACCCCAGCTTTGGGTAAAACACCGTTCGGCGGTGCCCCTCAGCAGTATCGTCTGATTCCTCAAGCTGGAAAGCCCAAATTTTCTAAGTTGACCAGTTGGGAATCCCCAGATCCTAATTTCTGGGTGTCTGCTGGATATGCCGTTGTCAATATGAACCTACCGGGATATGCCAATAGTGGTGGTCACCCCTCCGTATTTTCTGAACACCAGGGCAAATGCTACTACGAAGCAATTGAATGGATTGCAAAACAACCCTGGTGTACCGGCAAAGTAGGCTTGAATGGTGTCAGTTTTCTAGCGATTACTCAGTATCATGTGGCAGCCTGTCAGGCTTATGGAGGACCACCGCCATCCTTGTGCTGTATTTCTCCTTGGGAAGGACTTACAGACCCATATCAGGATAT
>JBHJJJ010000361.1:0-16004 GCA_050042755.1 Rivularia sp. (in: cyanobacteria) | reverse complement strand
AACTAGGCTTCTAATTTTATTATCTCACATGGGGGACCATTTAAAAAATTTTCGCGGCTGAAAAATTTAGAATAAATAAAAAAATTAACGATTTATTCAAATTCTTCTGTTGCGATAAGGCTCTCACCCATGGGCTTCCCCTAGCGGTTAGTCTCGCAACATCTATACTTCTTGTATTAGAAGTCCTTAGTATAAATTGCCCAAACGACTATTACAAGAAAGATGGTAAATGTTCTGGTGTTGGCACATCGGAATATTGGATTTTTGATTTACTTGGGTTGGGTTGCAAGGAATTTATTAGTCATGTTTTCTTTGTTACAAATATCATTTGTATAATGCCAGCTTTTTATCAATAAAAATACTTTTTCATCCCTTTATCAGTATTTTTATATACTAGTATTTGTACCTTAAATCAAAAGGCGCGATTTTTCATTTAAGGTGACGCTTCTATGATATTATTTTTCTAGAGGTAATTAATATAATGGGAATATTGCCGCTTTGAAAAATTTTAGCAAGATTCCCATTATATAAAAATAGTTTTCTAATTTTATTATCTCACATAGGGGACCATTTAAAAATTTTTCGCGGCTGAAAAAATTTAGAATAAATAAAAAAATTAACGATTTATTCAAATTCTTCTGTTGCGATCGCGGAGGAAAGCTCTGGAAAAAGTTGTAAATTGAACTGAAATCAAGTGAATTCAATTGAAAAACACTGTTATTATTATTTATTATAGAGAGTGTGACACTTCGGAAGATTGTGTGGTGTGACGCACCAAAGTATACATTGTGAAGATTGTATTAAGCTAAGTTTAAAATGAAATAGAATTAAAGATGATTTAATTTTCCATTTCCATGACATAATCATCCATTACAAATCCACCTCCAATATCAATCACCACATCGTCAACAATTTTAAAACCAACATTGCGGTAAAAAGCAATACTCCGAGCATTATTTTTGTTGACAGTCAGTTGAATAATAGGATTACTAAAAGCGCTTTTGATAAATTGTATTCCTTGTTTACCAATACCTTTTCCTCGAGAAGACTTCAGAATATATAATTTACTTAGAAATAATTTATCGGATCTATATTGAAGTGAAAAATAACCAACTTCAACTTGATTATCAAGTATGATGTAATATCTATATCCTCGATCTATTTGCTGTTGAATAGCATCTTGACTTTGAAACTTTTTTAACATATATGAAACCTGCTCGTTTCCAATTATTGGTGAATAATGTTCGTTCCAAATATTTTTCGCCAAGATTGAAACTTGAACCACAGTATTAATATTATCGACAATGCGAAATTTAATCATAAGTAGCGAGGCACGGAAAATTATAGGTGAGGGAAGGCAAAAGGCAATAGGCTGTCATGCAATAGGTATTTCTAGTACACCACGGCTTAAATAAGGCAACCATAAAAAATGGCTGAAAAGCCGAAGATATCAAACTTTTTACTTCTTACTTTTTACTTCTTACGAACGCAAGCGGTACTAGTTTGAGGTTAATTTACTTTTATATACATAGTGATGTTTTTTTGCGCCTACTTACTTAGTAAATAATAAATAACTAAAAAAGGGGAGAAAACCCCCCTTTATAAGGAGGGAAAGGGAAATAATCCCAAATAATAGTAATAGGACTTACGCAACTGGCATATTTTTCTTGTAGGGTGCTTGTACACTGACTGATTGTTAAGGCAATGAGTGTAGGGCACCACCCAAGTCTTGTCACACGCAGCCTTAGTCCTGAGTAAAAAACAATACTTATTAAATACCCTTTCGACTTAATAAGACTTATGAATAATTTACCAAAAATATCGAAAATGCTCTAGAGATCTAGCACTACTACCTCTCCCAAAGGGAAAAGCGGATTTTTTAATTCGAGAATTAGAGTATTTCTCGAACTAACTCGAACCTAAATCCTATGGAAATAAAATATTACTCGAATATCTCAAGGCTTATCTCATATTCCCAGGGTGTTTGATAGAAACATCGAAGTTAGGAAACACACTTTCGCTGTATCGCGCTCATTTTCACAAAATCGCGTTGCTCTCGTCTCCTTGCTGAATTAGGTGAATAAAAATTAATTCACTCGACCAAATAACTAATAGAGGCACAGAAAAACACTTCTACCTTTAGTTGATTGTAAACAGTGAATAAAATTAATTCACTCATACCAAATAACTAATAGAGGCACAGAAAAACACTTTTACCTCTTAGATAGTTGAAAACAAAGGACTTTTATCATGTTTGAACAGACAGAACAAACTCCCGAAGTTCAAATCGAGAATCAACTTATTGCTCGTGCTTTGCAAGATGCATCTTTCAAGCAACAATTGCTCGCAGGAGGAGATACAACCAGAGCAGCAATAGAACAACAAATCGATGGGAAAATTCCTCAAGATTTGCAAGTCAGAGTACTAGAGGAAACAGCAAATCGTTCCTATATTGTTCTACCCAGTCAGGAGATGTCAGAAGAGGAGTTAGAGACTGTAGCAGGAGGAGGATGCTCACGTCGTTACTGTCGTCCACGAAGATGGGCTAGCGGTTGTAGAGGGAGAAGATGTTATTAATGGCATTAAGAATTTTATGACCTCGTACTTTAGTTGTATGAAGCAAAATTCTTAAAAGATATCTCTAATAATTTAGCTTTTGCTGATTAATTATAAAGGTTTAAAGCTAATTATCTGAGATATCTCATAGGCAAATTGTACATCCTGCCCATCAAAATGAAACAATTTGATTATGAACGAACAAACACCACAAACTATTGAAACCCGAGTTATTACTCGCGCTTTGCAGGATGAATCTTTTAAGCAACAATTGCTTAACGGAGATATTGCAGCTAAAGCGGCTATCGAAGAAGAAATTGGAGAGAAACTCCTTGAAAGTTTGCAAGTTAAGGTATTAGAGGAAACATCAAATATTTCCTACATAATTCTACCAAAAATGCCTTCAACAGAGGAGATGTCACAACAGCAATTAGAAACTGTTGCAGGAGGTAAAAGAATTAGTTCCACTAGAGTTATCGCTGGTACAAGTGTTGCAGGAGTTGCCACGCAAATTCGTTTACCTTGCACTTTTGGTTCTATAACTTTTAAGTGAGTTGTGTAACTTTCTTAAGAAAGTCAAGTAGCCTATCAACAGCAAACAATTTGATTATGAGAGAACTAATACCAGAAACTCTCGAAACCCGAGTTGTTACCCGCGCTTTGCAAGATGCATTATTTAAGCAACAGTAGCTTAGTGGAGAAATTGCATCTAAAGCGGCTATCGAACAAGAAATCAGTGAAAAACTTCCTCAAGATTTGCAAATTAAGGTACTGGAAGAAACAGCTAATGTTTCTTATATAGTTCTACCTGAGATTGCTTCCACAGAGGAGATGTCAGAAAAGGAATTAGAAGCTACTGCAGGAGGTCTACTCTTACCTTGTAACTTCGGTTCCATCGCAATCGGCTAACTAGTACAACTGACTGGATAGCCCATCATACTCAAAGATACCAAATAAGTAAAATCAAAGGACTCTAATCATGAACGAACAAGCACCACAAACCGTTGAAACCAGAATTATTGCTCGCGCTTTGCAAGATGAATCTTTCAAACAATGCTTACTTAGCGGACCAGACGCAGCCAAAGCTGCAATTGAAGAAGAGCTAGATGCTAAATTTCCTGATGGTTTCGATGTTCAAGTACTAGAGGAAACGACTAATGTTTCCTATATAGTTCTCCCAGCAATTATCTCAACTGAAGAAATGTCAGAAGAGGAATTAGAAACAGTTGCAGGAGGTAAAGGAGGAAAATGGAGACGGCGTGGTAAAAGAGCTGGTAAAGGAGCAGGATATGCAGCGATGTTAACACCAGTTAGATTACCTTGTACTTTGGGTTCTATTACTATTCAGTAGACATCGCAGGAATTGAAAAAAACCCCTCTCCAAACCTCTCCCCCACCCCTGAGAGGCTTTCAAACCCCAGTTCCCTCCTAGGGAAGGGGGGGTAGGGGGGCTCGCGGTATGCAACGAAGTAAATGTTTTCCGGAGATGTCTAGTAAGTTATGTAGCTGTATAGTTTTGAGACTGCTGTGGCGATCGCATAAAATATTATCGCAGATATAGAAATAGGTCTTGCAACGCCCGATTCTCCTTCTAATCAAGACAACTATTAGTTGGAATAAAGCAGCACTACAACAATATCAGCCGCAAGTCTTTTAGCCTTAGATCTTACACCCACTGCTCTATTCCCGGTTTCTTACTAAGTAAATAACGAGATAATCATGCTTGCTTTGTTTAGAAACCGGGTTTCTTTGTCAGTAATCCCAAAATTAAAGCGGCGTTACCAACAATTCAAAACATTTCAAGGATTTAGATTATGAACGAACAAACACAACAAACTCTTACATCTCAGATTATTTCCCATGCTTTAGAAGATGAATCCTTTAAGCAAAAATTGCTTAGCGGAAGTGTCGCAGCTAAAGCTGCTATCGAACAATTAATTGGTCAAAAACTTCCTGAAGATTTAGAAATCAATGTACTAGAAGAAACAAATAACCTCTCCTATATAACAATCCCAGCAATTGCTTCTGTTCAAGAGATCTCAAAAGAGGAATTAGAAGCAGTTGCAGGAGGAGGTGTTACTCTAGTTACTATTACCACAGGTATTAGACTACCTTGCACTATGGGTTCTGCAACTTTTCATTAAATTGGGTTAGTAGTCGATTGCATAAATACTGAATTGTTCGTTTTTTCTGCAACCGTCGGGAGACGTAGCACTGCTACGTCTCTAGATCGGAATTAATGCAATCGCATTACTAATGGGACAGACAACTAGTACCGCTTGCGTTCGTAAGAAGTAAAAAGTAAGAAGTAAAAAGTTTGATATCTTCGGCTTTTCAGCCATTTTTTATGGTTGCCTTATTTAAGCCGTGGTGTACTAGGAATTATCAACTGTATAAATAAAGTTAAGGTAGGAAAGATGACTAAGGCTATACAAACTGAAAAACAAGGTTATATTTTATCTAAAGAATTGGTAAAAATTGTTGAAAAATCAAGTACAATTTCTGAAAGATTGGGAGATAATTTTTATTATGATAGAAAATCTAGTGATGACGATTTAGTTAATAATCGCATTTTTAATTGGTGTCAAACTTTGGTTGATGGAAATCAAGAAAAATTTGAAAAACGTCTTGCTTGGGATAATTTAGATTTAGATAAAATACGTGACGTATTTGGCGAAGTAAAACTAATTGATGAGGATAATTTATCTACTTGGGCAAATATTCTCAAAGAAGTTTTAGAAAATTCAGAATTGCAAAAATATTCTACAGAAGATAATAATTTTATAAATTCTCAAGAACCGCTTCCTTTTGAAGATGTATTTATATCTTTTATTCATGTTGCAAGAAAAAAGCTAAAGGCTCAGGCTGGTTATAGTTATTCACTACTTTCAAGTGATGTTCATGCTAAATTAGAACGTTATTTACTCAATTCATTAATTGAGCTTTGTAACCAAACAATGGCTCTCGAATTACAAATATTTTTCACCTACGAAAGACCAACTTTAAATAGATGGTTAACTCAATTTAATGATTCTCATTCAAAAGTACACTATAACAAATTTGTTGATAAAATGTTGTCGGGAGGACTATTAAAGTTTTTCCAAAAATACAGCGTTTTAGCCCGTTTAGTAGGAACAACTATAAACTTTTGGGTGACAAATATTAATGAATTTCTCCAGCGATTAAAATTAGATTGGTCGGAGATAGAGAAAACTTTTCAAGAAAATTCACAGTTAGGACAAGTTATAGACATCTCAGCAGGTGTTTCTGACCTTCATAATCAAGGAAGGTCGGTGTTAGCGCTGAAATTCTCTTCACAATTGAAATTAGTTTATAAGCCTAAAAATTTAGCTTTAGATGTAGCTTTCTTTGAATTAGTCAAATGGTTGAATGAACATAAAACGCTTCCACAGTTAAAGCTGATGAAAGTTCTTAACCGTTCCAATTATGGTTGGGTTGAGTATATCGAACATTTACCTTTGAAAGATTCATCAGCAGCAGTCCGATACTACCACAGAGCGGGAATGCTTTCATGTTTGCTGTACGTGCTTTCAGGTGGAGATTTTCATTATGAAAATATTATTGCTAGTGGAGAGTATCCCGTAGCTATAGACTTAGAAATGTTAATGTCCGGCAAAATTTGCGAATCTGGAGGTTTAATTAGTAATAAAAATGCTGTGGATTTAGCTGTAGAAAAATTTCAGTATTCGGTACTAAGTACTAGTCTGTTCCCAAAATGGGAAATAAAAGATGGTGTAGCCTATGATATCAGTGGTTTGGCTGGTTCTGGAGGACAAAAAACGACCTATCGCAGTCTGGTTTGGAAAAATATTAATACAGATGCTATGGTTTTAAGCTCGGAGGCTGTTGAAATACAGGACTATTTGAATATTCCTATCTTAGATGGATGCAAGATATATCTAAAGGACTATTTGGAAGCAGTGGTAGATGGTTTTCGTAGTACCTATAAATTTTTGATGAGCCACACAGATGTGCTTTTGCAGCACGATGGTTTGATAGCAAGATTTGCAAATCAGCAAGTACGGGCTTTGTTCCGTCCTTCCCAAATATATTATTCGTTTTTAAAGCAAACTTTACAACCAAAGTATCTCCAATCAGGAGTTGACCGAGATATTGCTTTAGACCTTTTGAGTAAAGCTTGTATTGATTCCCAAGAGAAACCTGATGTTTGGCAAATTATCATAGCTGAAAAGGAAGCAATGCAAGATTTAGATATTCCTTTGTTTACAGCCCAATCGGGTCGAGATGCTTTTATAATTAATGACAATCAGGTAATTGATGGCTATTACGAACAACCTAGTTATGAATTTGTTACAAATCGTTTGCAACAACTAAATGAAAATGATTTAGAACAACAGATTGGTCTGATTCGTTCCTCTGTATATGCAAGTATGGCTAGCGAAGTAGATATTTCAGTATTATCCGAGGAAGAAGCAACGTCAAATAAAATAGCAATTTCTCCTTTAACTAAGGAAACATTAATACAGCAAGCAACCAATATTGCTGAAGAAATGCAAAAACGTGCTATGCGTGCAACAGATGGTAGCCCTTGGTGGATGGGTATGGAATACATACCTGGTGCTGGTCAGTTACAGCCACGCTCTCTTGGCTTCGATTTATATGATGGTTGTGCTGGGGTGGCTTTGTTTTTTGCTGCACTAGCTAAAACAACGGGAAATAATGAATATCGCAATCTAGCCTTAAGTACTCTACTACCAGTCTGCAATCTTTCACAATCCTACGGTCAAGAATATAGAGATGATTTAATTCAAGATCTTGATATTGGTGCAGGTAAGGGTATTGCTTCAATTATTTATACCCTTGTGCAATGCAGTAAGTTTCTCAATTATTCTACACTATTAGAAGATGCTCAAAAGTTTGTTTCCCTGCTAACTCCTACTGATATTATTGGCGTTCGCAAATTCGATCTAGTTTCTGGAACTGCTGGTTTAATACTAGGGTTACTAACTTTCTACGATGCAACTCAAGATTCGCAAGCATTGGAATTAGCGAAAATCTGTGGTTATCATTTAATCGATAATCGCATCACCAGCAAGACAGGATTTTTAACTTGGAATACTGTGGGAGGAAAACCATTAACAGGTATTGCTCACGGTGCTGCTGGTATTGCCTATGCTTTACTAAGATTGTCTACTGTAGTTATCGAACCCAAGTTTTTGCAAGCTGCACAAGAGGCGATCGCTTACGAAAACAGTGTATTCTATCCACAAGTACAAAATTGGTTAGATTTAAGAAGCGACCGACAAGCATTTGGAACAAGTTGGTGTAATGGGGCACCTGGTATTGGTTTAGCTCGTTTGGGAAGTTTGAAAATACTGGATAAGGAAGTAATTCGTCAAGATATCGAAACTGCTTTAGAAACAACACAAAAAATAGGCTTACATAACATAGATCATCTATGTTGTGGAAATCTTGGCTATGCTGAATTGTTTTTGTTCGCGGGTTTACAGCTAGGAAGACTAGAGTTGATTGAAATAGCTCAAAAACAAGCTGCTTATGTAGTTAATAGAGCCGAAAATATTGGATATTTTCAGATATTTCCGAGTAATTTCCAAGGTATATATAATCCTGGCTTCTTTCAAGGAATGGCAGGAATTGGTTATGAATTATTAAGATTAGCATATCCTCAAGAACTCCCTTCTGTTTTGCTATGGGAAATGAGTAATGAGTAATAAGTAATGAGTAATGAGTAATGAGTAATAGACATCTCCGAAGTATGGTATTAATCCTCGTTTTTTAAAGATTAATAAAAACCTTCGTCACATTATTTGAATTCTCTACCTTGAGCGGGAAAGGTACTACTTCTAACTTCTTACTTCTTACTTATTACTTCTTACTTATTACTTCTTACTTCTTACTTATGAATCTTCAATACATATATAGTCAATTTATTTGAGGACAACTATCATGCGTTTAGTATTAAAAAACAGACAATTTGCCATATTTGACGATTTTCTCTCAACTCAAGATTTTGAACTGATCCAAAAGTGCATTCACAATGAAAATTATCTGGTTTACAATGCAGATAAGTTTGCAAAGGTTTATAGAGTGTATAAAGGTGAACCTTTATTTGGCAAATCTTATTTAGTTTCAGATAAATTTCACAATCTAGATAGCGATCCAGCAAAACACGATGAAACTCTTACTGGAATTAATATTTTCATTGATAAACTATTGAATCACTCTGAGAATTTAGTCGAATTGATTGGTAAAAAAGATGTAGACTGGGACTTTTTTACTTCTAGGTTGTATCGTTATCCAAAAAATAGCGGTTTGACATGGCATGATGATGGAGGGGATAAAAAAGGCTCCTATACTTTTTATACTCATCCATTATGGAATATGCAATGGGGTGGAGATTTGTTTGTTCCAGATGAGTCTACTATAAATCATGATTACCAGCTAGTAAGCATCGACGAATCATATAATATGTACAGCCAGAATAAGAATGTGAAAGTTGGTATAGGTCAATACATTGTTCCTAAACCTAACCGCTTGGTTGTGATAGCGGGTGGAAATCCTCATAAAATCAGTAAGGTTGAGCCTAATGCTGGTGATAATATGCGTTCTTCTGTATCTGGTTTTTTTATGAAGCAATAAATAAAGAGCGAGGGAGTGAGGGAGAGGTAATTAGATGGGGTTTTTAACCACAACCAATTACTAAGTAGGTTGGTACAGAAAATTATCGTTGGGGGAAGGCAAAAGGCTGTCATACAAAAGGCAATAGGAGTATGGGTTTGAGGATGATTTACATTTTTTAACATACCTCGGTTTATTTATGCCGACTTACTTAGCACGTCAATTGACAGTGGGGTTTTACACCCATTCGCCTTGATAGAAATTATTCTCAGAGCCAAAAAAAACTGAATGATAACCTTTATTTGCTTGCTAATTCGTATCAACAATTACCCAAATTTTTGCGATGAAAATACAAAATAATTTCTTATCATCTACAGCTTCATCAAATATAATCAGCTATGCAACTGATAATGTTTATGATTTGGATTTACCATTCTATCGTAAATTTGGTCGAACCGATTTAACAGTTAGTTGTTTGGGCTTGGGTGGTGGTTGTGGTATTTCTAGTGAAGATACTCTTTATGCTTTTAATCAAGGAATTAATTACTTTTTTTATTCTTGTGATTTGCACCATTATAGTTATAGTTCCATGTCGAATGGGCTGCGTAAATTATGCGGAAGAGGTTCTTCTGTGCGGGATAAAGTTGTTTTGGCAACTGTAACTTATGTCAAAAGTCCAGAAGCAATTTTTTCAGCTTTATTTGACCAGTTTGAGGAACTAGGAATTGATTATATAGATATCTTCTTTTGGGGTTGGATTGGTTCGAGTCAAGGACAAGTTTTAAATGATTGCTTGCAGCTTTCTCCCCAACTCAGAGGTAATAACACTTTTTACCAAAAAACTATTGAGGACATGTTTGGTGCATCCGAACGTATGAAAAAAATGGGAGTTGTTCGTTATGTAGGTGCATCTTTTCACGACCTTAATTTAGCTCATCAATGGTCAAATAGTCCGCTCTTAGATGTAGTAATGGTAAGAAATAATGTTACTTGTCCTTATGCTGAAGACGTGGTTTTGAACAAATTAAATTATCAAGATCCACAGCGTCCTGGAATTGTAACTTTTAAGTCTACTAGCTGTAGTTCTGGTTTGCTTTGGGAGGCTCCTATTGACTTACCTTCTGAATGTTGGCGACCTCAAGCTCCTGACCTTTACCGCTACAATTTAAGTCAAAACTGCGTTGATGTTTGTTTGACTGGATTGACAAATCGCACAGAAATTGATAGCGCTATTGCTGGTGTTAAGCAAGGTAAATTAACTTTAGAAGAAATTGAGTATCTTAAACTTTATGGTGATGTTTATTATCGTGACTTAAAAATAGAAAACATCCCTCCAGAAAAATTAATCTATCGCAATTCTTAATCAGACTCAGGACTTACGCAATTGTCACAATGGTTGGGTGGTGCGTGACACTACAAGCCTTATTACTACGTTGGAAATCAGTCAAAGTGTCACAGCACCCTACGAGTAAAATATGCCAGTTGCGTAAATCCTGAGACTATATACAGTATATTTACTAACAAAACAGATTATCATGTTAAAAACAAAGCTGTCAGAATGCAAAATAGAAAATCTTATCGATTGTAAATATTTCGATGAAGTATTGAAGCAGTATAGAATCGGACGTGTTAAACCGCTTGAATTAAATTTACAAAAATATGGAGATTCCTTTACTCATCCCTTATTTACAAAAATCGAAAGTCGTCTTTCATATTTTGAATGGTCGCATTTTTTGCAATTAGGTAATATTCGTGAAAATGCCTTAACTGCCGTTCGTCGGGGAGAGTTTGATACAGCCGAACGACTATTCACCGAGGCACGCGTTCCCCTAAAATCAAAGTTACTGTCATTTGAATGTAAGCTTTTACACGAAACATTTCTAGAACAAGCACAAGCTTATTTAGACTATTGCAAAGGGAATTTTGAAGCAGTATACAGTCGTATGTTTGATGCAATATCAATAGATATGATTTTAGAGCAAGAGTATAATTACGATATTATGGTAATTCATCGTATTCAATTACTACAAAATCTGATGCGTACAGAAGCTCGTAGTGGATGTTTGGAGCGTGCCATGGAAATAGCTTCCACACTACTGGGTTATTTACAAGGAACTATAAAGAATTTATGTTTATTTGATTCTTGCGGAAGAGAAAGTTTGAATTATCAACCAAAAGAAGTACTAGCAGATACATTTGCCGCAATAACCAGCGAAATTGCTCTGATTTTAGCGGGAAAAGAAGCTCAAAGTGCGAATCATCTTTTGGCGATCGCCCTGGAAAATCTACAGCTACCGTTTGCGAATAACAGTTGCGTTCATCAGCAATCTTATGAATGGATTGTATTAAAACAAGCAATAGTTAATTATAATACTGTCTCATTTTTAGAGAAAACTGCTGGTTTTTTAGCTTTAGGGCGTGGGGGTACACCTTTACTATGGTATGCAACTGTTATAGATTTACTTGCTGTATGCAAAAGATTTGACTTTGTTTCCACAAAATTAATTGTTCAAGAAGTTAGACAAGATGCAGAAAAATGGGAACTTTGTTCAAAAAGATTGTTAGCTCTTATAGATTAAAAACATTTAATAGCTGATTAGTTAGACTCGATATAAGTGTGATTCGAGCTGATGTGCAGCTTAATTGGATTGTAGTGCGAGCATCTTGCTCGCTATGTAGTATTTGACTCTTCCACCCCTAAAGGGGGTGGGATTGAGATAGTTAAGGTTAGGTTTCACTGTTAATAGGTTCAGAATTAATCAAAGTGTCACAGCACTCTACAATAGAAATGTGCCGGTTGCGGGCCGTCCTATAGACAAACGCTCGTTTAATTCTTGTAGACTAAAAACATAAAATGTTTTGCAAATTGCTATGGCTCGCTCAGTTACTTTACGAAAAGATAAAAAAGCTAAAGTTGTACAGCGCATTAATGGTGAATTTTACAGCCAGCAGGATTTTGCTGAAGACTTAGGTTTCGCAGCGTCTACTGTTAGTAATTTTGTTAATTGCAGATCGGTTGACAGAAGGTATTTTATCAATATATGTGAAAGATTAGGTTTGGATTGGCGAGAATATGCCGTAAGCCCTAACCAGTTAAATTTAAATAATTATTCAAACAATTATTCAAACAATCATAATTTTACAGAACCTATCCCATCTATACCTAATAGTAATAGTGCAATTGACTCTGATGTAGTATCTGATACCCTGGAATATCCAGAGGGACAGATGGAAGTCGATTCTCTTTTCTATGTGGAACGTCCACCTATCGAACAACGCTGTTATGAGGAAATTAATAAACCCGGTGCTTTGATTAGAATTAAAGCACCCAGGCAAATGGGTAAATCTTCCTTACTAGCTAGAATTCTACATCAAGCAGAGCAACAGGGTGATATAACTATATATTTAAGTTTACAGGCAGCAACAACCAGGTGTTTTAGCGATGCCGAGACTTTTTTGAAGTGGTTTTGTGCCAGCCTTGCGAGGGCTTTACACTTAGCTCCTAATCTAGACGAATACTGGGAATTAGCGGATGTAATGGGTGGAAACTTATGTTGTCAAGATTACTTTGAACGATATTTACTTCCAAAAATTGATAAACCAATCACTTTAGGTTTGGATGAAGTTGATAAAGTTTTTGAGTACCCGGATATTTCTCCAGACTTCTTTGGTTTATTGCGGGTATTGCATGAAGAAAGCAAACAACGCACGATTTGGAAACGACTGCGCTTAGTAATAGCACATTCCACAGAAGTTTACGTGCCTATTAACTTAAATCAATCACCTTTTAACGTGGGTTTACCAGCAGAATTACCCGAATTTACACCTCCCCAAGTACTTTCGGGAGCAAAAATTCACCAGATTGATTGGAGCGAAAAAGAAGTATTACAATTAATGGAAATGGTCGGCGGACATCCTTATCTAGTAAGATTAGCGCTATACCATATAGCCCGTAATGATTTAAACTTAAACAAACTTTTAGAAACAGCACCGACTACAACAGGTATATATGGTACATATTTACGACGCATCGAATCAATATTAGACGAGCATCCCGAACTTAAAGCAGGATTGGAAGAGTTAGTTACAAATACAGAACAAGCGCAACTGACTAACAAAACTTGCTCGAAATTAAATGCTTTAGGGTTAATCAAAGTAGAAGACGGGGAAACATTGCCAAGTTGTAAGTTATATCAGCAATATTTCTTTAAATAACTTTAATCACCTCACCGAAGCCCTTCGGGCTTAAGTAAAAAGTAAAAAGTAAAAAGTAAAAAGTAATAATTTTAGCCCGAAATATGGTATGAAGCCTCGTCTTTAAAAGACGAATAAAAACCAAATTTATCATTATTTGAATCCTCTACCTTTTAGGGAGAGGTGTTACTTCTTACTTACTACTTACTACTTATTACTTGTGAACCCATCCCCTCTCCTTCGATAAGGAGAGGGGTGTCTGTTTTGTTTCTTAAGGGGTCTTACCCCTTATCCAACAATTTTTCGTTGTTCCGGTAAATGTAGAGACGTAGCACTGCTACGTCTGGTGTAATGTGAAATTCCCAATTCATATTTCCATTCAGCAATGCCGTCACAAACTCGTCAATCGGGCTTATTTTCTTGTTCTTCCACTAAACCAACGCGATCAAATGGATGCAATCGCATAGTTATTTGCCCGATGATGTTTTCTCGTTGTATAATAGATAGGCCAAATTTATTCTCTTCATTGGAAATGGTTCGCACAATAAAATAATTTGGCGGAATCACCTGTGGATTGTTCCATCCATATTCTTTAAATTCATCTAAAAGGAATTCGATATCAGTAGTATCATTCAAAAGTTGATTGTTGATATACACTTGTTCTTCTTTAATTTGAATAGTATCTCCTGG
The DNA here is from genome assembly GCA_050042755.1 of Rivularia sp. (in: cyanobacteria). Lineage (GTDB taxonomy): Bacteria > Cyanobacteriota > Cyanobacteriia > Cyanobacteriales > Nostocaceae > Rivularia. The sequence goes on along the minus strand of JBHJJJ010000361.1, from coordinate 1,943 downwards.
CAACCCAAGAACAAAAGTAAACCAATCACCCTCCATATCATCTTGAGGCTCTGTTCTTGAGTATAAAACCATGTCACCACGCTCTGGCAAACGAAATTTGTAAATTAACTTGTTGACTATAAAACGGTCCTTATTTTGCAAAGTAGGCGGCATACCAGTGCCAGCTACCACATTTGGTTGAAATATAAATGTTCTAGTCCCAATCAGTAAAAATAGATTAAGTATAAACCAGATACCAACAAATCTCCGAATGGTTCGTTGCGATCGCTCTCGACGCACGGGCGTAGAAACATAAACGTGATACAATACAATGGGACTCACTATAAACTGCAAAAAAAAGACAAACACCAGAAAAATAGGACTGTTAAAAGTTACCACAGTCAAAAATGAGTAGTATCCAATGAAAGTAGTAGTTAGCACCCATTTCTTAAGATAGACATATCCTAATCCAGGAACTAACCCAGACAGAAAAACGGCTAACCAAGCATCTTTGTTTTGCTTGCGCTCGGTTTCAAATTCATAAGAATTCCTGTTTTTTGCCGAATAGTAGGCATCAAACATATTCCAAATCGGGAGGATTGTTAATGCGGTTATCAAGATTGCGCTTCCGACTAAAAGATTTCCGTCAGAACTAATCATCAGCGAAATTCCCAGTCCCATGAAAAAGAAATAACTCACTAAAATGATGTATCCCTTGAGCCGCTTACCACTATAGATTTGTCCGATACCTGGTAGAAGCCTGGATAAATTAACAGCCAACCAAGGTTCTTTATTACTCATTGTTTCCTCTTTAGATTGATAAGTGGGTGTGCAAAATTATTTGTGTCATTACGAGCGACAGCGAAGTAATCTCAAAGTGTTGCGATGATCCGCAGCTTCGCTGAATGCTTCGTTTCACTTTGTTCCACTCGCAATGACAATGAATGCATAAAAATTAACTAACGGAACTTAGACATTGAAACTTACGCACAGTTAAGATCGGGAATGGCCGCAATTGTCACAAAGCTCTGATGGTGCCGTACACTGATTGCCTTATTATTACGTTCAATATTAGTGAGTGTACGAGCACCCTACAGCAGAAATATGCCAGTTGCGGCCATTCCTAAAGACAAATGCAAGAATTTAAAAGCCCAGTTAGTAGAAGGTTATCTACGCAATAGCCCAGCAGAAAAACCCCATCCCACTCCAGAGCGGAATTGTTGGCGTTGCTGAATTGAGTAATGAATTATGTTTATTTACATTTTGTATTAAACATGAAACCTGTGTAGAGATCTCCGCAATGCTACGTCTCTTTCAATGTGAAATCACATTTTCATATTTCTGTTCAGCAACGCCGAATTGTTTATATAAAAACATGACCGACTCTGAGTTCAACCATGAGAAATTTGAGTTATCTTCGACTTTATAAGGAATGGCCGCAACGCGACTAGATTGGCGCGCTCCGTTCGCAACAGGCTCCGTGCACAGAAGCAATCGCAAGATATGGGATTGCTTCACTCCTGCGGACACAACTCCTCCCTCAACTCATCCCGACTAGCCAAATAATCCTCCAAATAATCACAACCCTTCTCCAACAAATCATCCAAATCCAAATTCCACAATTTGATTGTATTGTCGTGACTTCCAGTAGCTAAAGTATTACCATCCGGACTAAAAGCCACGCTGGAGAGAATATTTTGATGCCCTTTTAAGGTAGAAATGATTTTACCTGTTGTATGATTCCACAATTTGATTGTATTGTACCCACTTGCAGTAGCTAAAGTATTACCATCCGGACTAAAAGCCACGCTTATGACACTATTTTGATGCCCTTTTAAGGTAGAAATGATATTACCAGTGGTAGGATTCCACAATTTGATTGTATTGTCCCTACTTGCAGTAGCTAAAGTTTTACCATCCGGACTAAAAGCCACGCTTTCGACAATTGATTGATGCCCTTTTAA
>JBHJJJ010000360.1:0-3420 GCA_050042755.1 Rivularia sp. (in: cyanobacteria) | reverse complement strand
GTTTATGTCCCATCGGAATATTAGAATTTGAAAGTATACGAGAATGGTTTAATTTACAATCCAGTCAAATTTTATTACATAGCTTTGTGGGTGGAAAAATTGACCAAAATTGGACACAACAATGGATGTCTTCCGAACCACGACAATCAATGTCCATATCGGAAAGATTGCGTCAATATCTCCAACAAAAACTTCCCGATTATATGGTGCCAACTCACTATATGCTATTAGATACATTACCATTAACAAGTAATGGGAAAATCGACCGTAAAGCCTTACCAAAACCGCAATTACACGGTCAAAGCAAAGTAGAATAAGTCGCACCAGAAACAGAAATAGAAAAGGCGATCGCACAAATTTGGCAAAACGCTCTCAAACTCGAACGAATTGGAATTCATGATAATTTCTTCGAGTTAGGTGGTAACTCCTAATCCGCAACTCAAGTTATTACCCAAATGCGACAAACCTATTCTATAGAAATTACAATTCGCCACTTTTTTGAAGCTCCCACAATTGCTGAACTTGCCCAAGTAATTCAACAGCAACCACAACAAATTTTAGCGGATGTTGAAACAATTAAAAAAGTGGAAAGAAATAACAGCGAAGAAATATTAGAAAACCTCGAAGAAATGTCCGAAGAAGATATTGATGCTTTACTTAAGAAAATGATGGAAGAATAGGGAATTGGTAATTGGTAATGGGTAATAGGAAAATGGTAATTGGTAATGGGTTATAGGTAATTGGTAATTGGTAATGGGAAATAGGAATTTGGTAATAGGAAAATAATTTGTAGGGTGCGTGAAGACCTTGACAACTCATTAGTTTCATGAGCGATTTGAAGCTGTCTTCACGCACCTTCAGGTGTTCATAGATAACGAGTAAAGGTTATTAATCTTTAATAAAGATAACTTTATTAATATTTATTTACAATAATTAACATTAATAAATATAAAGATATAAGTATCTCTTAAACTCTTTTTATCCAAAGTTAAAGAAGGAAATTTTTTAGATCAAATCAATTTTTTTAGTTATATTTTTGGGATTAAAACCTAAAGGAATAAGCCTTTAGGTAGGAATTTTATTTTCTTGATGATTTATTTTAAATATGTAGCTTAAATCACTTGAGTATTTGTTTTTTATTATGTAATATCCATGAGAAATAGCTAATTAAAAATTAAGTGTTCTGATAAAAGAATAAGGAATTTCAATATTTCCTAATTTTTGTGCTTAATTTCTTAGCATTTTTATTTTTTGTTTGGCATTACACAACAAATAAGTAGAAATTTCAATGTTTAATTACTTAGCATATCTTCCTCCTTCTCTTACAGCAGGGCAATTTAGTTTAGTTTATAATTCCTTCTCATTGTGTATTGCTGCAATGATTGCGGCAGCTATATTTTTCTTCAATGCAAAATCTGAGGTTGCTGAGAAATATAGACCCGCTATATTGGTTTCAGGTGTAGTTGTAACTGTTGCAGCTTATCACTATTTTCGTATCTTTAATAGTTGGGATGCAGCTTATGTCTTGGAAAGTGGAGCATATACGGCAACAGGTGAAATATTTAACGATGCTTATCGCTATGCCGACTGGATAGTAACAGTACCACTACTATTGATTGAAACCATTGCAGTGCTGGCTTTACCTAAAGACAAGTCAAAGTCACTATATGTGAAGTTGGTTATAGCAGCTGTACTGATGCTCGTTACAGGTTATGTTGGTGAGATTTCAGATGTCATAGCTACTCGTGCTATCTGGGGTGCAATCAGTACTGTTCCTTTTATTTATATCCTCTATGTATTGTGGATAGAATTGGGTAAACTACTTGATACTCAAAGTACTGAAGTAAAATCATTGCTCAACACAATGCGTCTACTTCTGTTGTTGTCTTGGGGTGTTTACCCAATTGCCTACTTACTTCCTGAGTTAGGGATTGCAAGCACAACAGCAAGCATTGGTGTTCAAGTTGGATATACCATTGCAGATTTATTAGCTAAACCTATATTTGGTCTGTTGGTTTTCTCTATCGCAAGAGTGAAAACTGAAGCTGATGCTGTTGAGACTGCACCTGTTTCTTCAGAGAACTAAATTGCTGTTACATTTATGTAACCAAGTAATTATTTTCCGTAGGTAATGGCTTTTTCAATTAATAGAATATATAGCCAAAGCCTACCTCCTTGTGGGGGGTAGGCATAAATTAATTTATTATCCCGCGTCTTATTGAGGGAGGGAGTGAGAGAGGGAGAGAGAGAGGGAAGAAAATAGATAAAAAATCTGTAAGTAGGAAGAAATAGGTTTTGTGGGATATTTTTCGTCCTTTAGAAAAGGAAATTACAACTAATAAACTAGAAGTTAAGGGTTATATTCCACCGTGTTTATCGGGAACCTTATATCGGATTGGGCCAAACGCTCTATACCCAACTCCTTCTACTAGTCATTTTTTTGATGGTCATGGAATGATTCATTCGATATCATTTCGTGAAGGGAAACCTCTAGAGTACAAAAATCGCTGGGTTCAGACTCCAGCATACATGACGGAGCGGCAAGCGGGTAGAATGATTTTTTCTGGGATTGGACAACCAGATTTGTTAGGACAATTCATCCGATTTGCACGGTATTTTATTTCTTCAGATAAAAAGGATATTGCTCGCAGGTGGTGGCAAAATCATCCCCGAGGTATTTCTGATTTCTCCCCGTTTGCTAATGTTGCCAATACTAATATCGAATCGCACAACGGTAAATTATTAGCTCTTTGGGATGGGGGATTTCCCTATGGAGTGACTCCAGAATTAGAAACTGTCGGTAAAGTAGATTTTGGCACAAAGGTACCTCGTCATGCACTTGGTTTCTGCGCTCACCCTAAAATTGATAATGATACCGGAGAACTTTTGGGAATAGGGACTTCTTTACTTCCACCATACTGGTTCTACTATGTGATAAATCCCGACGGTTCGGTTGCTCGTGTTTGTCCAATACCAATCGAGCAAATGAGCTTTATCCATGATTTTGCGGTTACGAAGAATTATGCGATCGCGATTGATATACCGATGAGCTTTTCTATCGTGGATATAGTCAAAGGAGTTGGAACCTTCCGGTGGAATCAGGAGCGACCAACTCGTATCGGCTATTGGTCTAGAAAAGAAAATGGGGAAATGTCAGTGCGATGGATTGAAACTGAGGGGTTTTTCTTTCTACATACTGCTGGAGCATATGAAGAAGCAGACGGAAGCATCGTCGTTTTGCTCTGTCGATATCCAAGTTCACCTCTGGGTATGAGTACCTGTGCTGCTCGAAAATTTAGAACTACTGGGGAATTTCAAGAGCGAGGAGTACTTGTTAAGTTAAAAATTGATCCCCACCAGGGTACTGTCATCCAAGAGCAGTTAGACGATTGGTCAGTTGAGTTTCCTGCTTTAGAAAAC
>JBHJJJ010000359.1:0-18345 GCA_050042755.1 Rivularia sp. (in: cyanobacteria) | reverse complement strand
AGTAAGAATTCTATCCGTAAAAGCTGGGCTGATACAAATTAACCACTGCTAAAACTCTAGCGAAAAGTGTTGGAAATAAAAGGATTTCATCTCAAACCTTGTACTATATTTTGTTCGAGTCATTCCGGCCCATTTTGGTTGATTTACTGGGCATTACCCTATATTCGCGCAATTATCGGTTATAAAAATTTGGCAGCATCTCCAACATTTGCAGAAGAGATGCCACAATAAAATAGAAAAGTATTAGAGATCGTATTTTAAGTAGATTATAAAACAAAAAAACCGGATTTATCTTCAAAAAATATAAGGGGTAAATTATTTTTATCTTAATATAAACCCGGTTTATACTATTCCCTATTCCCTATTCCTTAACTGTAGTAATATCACTAATTTCTTATGGCTAAGCGTTTATTAATTGTTTCACATCTTGATTCTAAGGAACCTTTTGGTGCCTTTACCAGACCTTTTTATCTTGGACAATATTTGGTGGAACATTTTAATGTTTGTCAATTAGGATTAGATTGTTCGTCTGTTGATTATGCCCCTTCAATTTCTGTTCGTTCTAGAAGTCTTAAATCATATATTAAATCTATACAAAAGTCTATTGATGAATTTCGTCCAGATATTATATATGCTCAAGAAACACGTCCAAGTTTAGCCGCACTTACTGCTCTTAAACTAAGAAAATCTCAAAAATGTCCTCTCGTATTAGATTTTCATACTTTTTCTGCCTATGAATATTGGAGTCGTTTGTCTTCAGTTAATAATAGGTTTCAAGAGTTAAGACAATGTATTAAAACCTATATTGCTCAAGGAATCCTTGTATTTTCAGGTCATCCTATTATTGCTGCTGGAGAGTCTACTCCTAAGTTAATTTCTCAGTGGTATAGAAAAACTCCCCAACAGATCTGCTGTATAGGCAATGGAGTTACAGAAGATTTATTAAATAGTCATTCCTTAAATGATACCAATCCTTATCAGGAATTACTACCAGCCAAGATTGTAGTAGTTGTAGCACCTAAAACCTATGGATTTCCGACTAATGATATGTCAGTATCTATGACAATTGATATTGCTAAACATTTAGAAAATAGCCCAAATAAACTCAATTTTGTCGTAATTGGCCGCAATAAAGATGATATAGAAGAAGAGCTACCATCTAATATTTATTTTACCGGATTTTTACCTAGTAGAAATGATTTTATCTCCCATATTAAATATGCTGATATTGCTTTGTTACCATTTTCTCAACAGGCAGTGGCAGGAGGAGCGCGAAATAAGGCGCTTGATTATTTCGCCAGTCAAAAATTAGTTGTTTCTACACCTGAAGGATTGCGTGGTTTAGAAGAATTTCGCGATCGCCAACATCTTTTAGTCACAAGTTACTCTACCGAAGATATCGCTCAAACTATATTAGATGTTGCTTTAAATGAAGCAAAATATCAACCGCTTGCTCAAGCTGCATACAGCTTAATTAAAGAGAAATATTCTTGGAAAGCTAGGGCGCAATCTATTACAAATGTTCTCTTAAATGCAATTAATTCTTAACTTCTTAAACAACTATGAATCGTTACCCATTAAATTTTCTCGGCGTTGAAGTCGATGCACTAAATATTCCCCAATTAAACAGTTTAGTCGCAGAGTCTATTGAACAGCAGCAAAAATCGATTATTGCTAATCATAATTTGAATAGTCTGCATATTTACCATCATGACCCCAAGATGCGTGAATTTTATGCTAAGGCTGATTATATCCATATTGATGGTATGCCTTTAGTATTCATCGGTAAACTCCTAGGCTATTCCCTGAAGCGAGAACAAAGAGTTACCTATGCTGACTGGGTATGGCCTTTGATGGAAGAAGCAGCTAGTAAGGGTTGGCGTATATTTTATCTTGGTTCCAAACCAGGGGTTGCAGAGCAAGGAGCAAATATTTTGCGCCAAAAATTCCCCGGCTTAGAGATTGCTTGCGCTCATGGTTATATTGATGTAAACAAAGATAGTCAAGAGAATCAAGCTACAATCGCTGCAATTAATGCCTTTCAACCTCACATTTTGATGGTAGGTATGAGTATGCCACGTCAAGAACATTGGATTCTCGATAATCTCGAACAGCTTCAAACCAATGTTATTTTACCTAGTGGTGCTTGTATAGACTATGTTGCAGGTGCGGTTCCTACTCCACCAAGATGGATGGGAAAAATGGGTTTGGAATGGGCTTATCGTCTCTACAGCGAACCTAGAAGATTATGGAAGCGTTATTTAATTCAACCTTGGTTTGTCGGTAAATTATTGATTCAGGAAATTTTAGGTATTTCTCATCGAACAAAATTGGATGTGGCGATATCTGGCTTTGAACCTGATTTACGTTCAGCTAAAAGCGCAACTATACAGCGAGGATTATTTATCCGATTATTACGGGTAACTCTACTAATTCTTCTCGATATTTTATCTCTGAGTGCTGCTTGGGATTTAGCTGTTAATTATAGTTCTGTATTGCAGTCTGAATGGACAAAAAATCTACCATTTCTATTACTAACTTTAGGGGTTCAAGTTACTATCCTTGCTACCATCGGTCTTTATAGAGCAGGTTTATACCGTCGTGATTATGTAAATATCATCAAAGCAGTTTCTCTATCATCGATACTACTATTATTCATCACTTACATCTATGAACCCAGTACTTATATTGCACGCTCCACTTATTTACTGTACTGGTTTGTATCTATCGCTTGTATTTGTACTGTCAGATTTATATTCGATATATCGACTAATTTTCTTCGTCAAAAAGGTGTAATGCGGCATTCGATTTTTCTGATTACAGACGCTCGAGAAAAAGAGCAACTCATGAAAATTATCGAAAAAGACAACAGTTATACAATCCAAGGTTTTGCTGACTCTAGCTGTCTCGATTGGGCTAATCGAGAAGAGACTTTTACATTTTTGCGCAATCAGAATGTGGAAGAAGTGTTTATTTCCTGGAATTCGATCAAAAATCGCTCTTTCTTGTATTGGCATTTTTATAATGCCGGAATTACCTTACACATCCTCCCGACAGAGAATAAACTTCCTTTCTCCAAATCTCGGTTTAGTTTGATTGGGGGATTAGCTTTTCCAACAATTGCAGCACCAATTTTTATTGGGGTTGATTTCTGGATAAAGCGGTTGTTTGACTTTTGTTTCTCGCTATTTGTAATTATCCTACTTGCACCAGTATATTTATCTATCGCTATACTCATCAAGCTTGATTCTCCTGGCCCAATATTTTTCCGTCAAAAACGTATTGGTTTACATGGTAGAGAGTTTATGATTTGGAAATTCCGAACAATGATTTCCGATGCAGAAAAATTTCAGGCTGATTTAGAACATAAAAATGAAATGAAAGATGGTGTCTTTTTTAAAATGAAAGACGATCCAAGAGTTACTAAAGTAGGTCAGTTTTTACGTCGTTACAGTCTGGACGAATTACCACAATTATTTAATATTTTAGTTGGTGAAATGAGTCTAATTGGTCCTCGCCCTTTACCAATACGCGATGTAGAAAATTTCAAAAGTAAGGATTTTATCCGCCAAGAAGTTCTCCCCGGAATTACTGGATTATGGCAGGTTTCTGGACGTTCTAATATTGATAATTTTGATGATGTAATGAAATTAGATATGAATTACATCGAGAATTGGTCGATATTACTCGATATAAGCATTTTTTTGCAAACTTTTAGAGTCATACTGCAAAAAACCGGTGCTTATTAATTACAAAGAAGGAAGAAGTTAGGACGAAGTTGGAAAAAGGCTAAAAACTTTAGTTGTGGGTTTAAAGCCCACTTAAAATAAAATTGCACAGTTTTCTAAGTAAGGTGTTAAAGCAAATTTTGCTATATATTCTGAATGATTTTTACACTGATAGCGAGGATGAGATGAATTTCTATTGTTTAAGTTTTTAAATATTTCTTGTTGTTGTGAATCAGCGTTTTGAGATAATGCCAAAGCATATATTGCCGTTGTAATCATTTGATGAGTATCCTTATATAAGGAAATACTGTGAAATTGTCCGTTGATAATGCGAATTTGTTTTTGTCCATCTTTACTTCTAGTAAATGTTTCGTTTAATTGTAACGCCACTTTTTCCTGGGAATTCAATTCCGAATCATGACATAAACTAGAGTAGAAAGGAATCGCAACCGAAGACTTTTCAACCATCAATTCCAGCAACCGTAATTGAGCAGCACGAATGGTGCGATCGCTAATTTTTAAAGCGGCTAATGTTAATATTGCGAATGCGGTTGATAAGGGGATATCGTATTGACCCCATGAATAGTCTGGATTCATACTTGCTATAATTTCTGCAAGCAATTTCTCTCGCAAACAAGCAGCATTTTCATCTTCACTAATTGCTTCTGCAAGTATCCAATCAACAAAATAAGGATTCGCAAAATACAAACCCCCACGCTGTTCAAAACCATTGGCTAAATAATCTACATCTGTTTTACTTTCTAACCCAGCCGAATTACGCAGCCATTTAACTAAACATGTAGTTCCATAATCGACTTGACACCAATGTCTGCAACTGTCGTCAAGCTGCATTTTTCCGGGTTGTTTATCTCTCGCCCACAATTGGGGATAATAACCCCCTCTACCATCAGCAAATCTTTCCAGAGCTTCTACAGATTCTGGTTTATCCAATCCTAATAGTACTAAGGATGAATCTGTAGCTGTAATCAAACGTTGTGTATGAAAAGCCCACAGTTCATCTTCCTGACGATTCAACAACAATTGCTGTAAATTTTGTCGAGCAATGTTGAGTTCGGGATTTTCTTCCGTCACTACTGCTTGATTTAAGGCTTTGAGGACAAACCCTAAAGGTACTAAATCTCCATAAGCAAAAGACTTGTGAGGTGCGGGTGGTTGACAAGTCATGCTCAGAGTTTTTTCACAGGCTAGTGTTGCTAGTTTTGTCAAACTCTGCAAACAACCTTGCTTTGTCCAATTTATCCTCAATTGAGCGGCTTTTTCCAGACCATTTTCTAAAATAGGGTCAATATTTCCATGCTGGAAGAAAAATACATTACAATGTGCAGTACGGCTGAAGTGAGATAAAATCCCTGCATGGATATGTACGGGTAAGCGATTCTGAAAACCTGCGAGATAGTAATCGTCTTTGACTTCACCTCCGACAAATTTTACGCCTACGGCTCGTAATAATTCATAATGTTCAAAACTAGGTTCTTTATCAAAAATAGCTGTAGCTCTACCCAAATCATCTTCTATTTTCAGGTGTAATATAACCGGAGAGAAAGGAGGTTGTTCTCCCAATCCCAAACAGTGAGATTCGTCTACTGGAACTAACTGCAAGCGCTTTTCAAAACGTTTTGCTAAGGAAGATTTTAGTTCAACTGTTAATTCTTCTTTAGATATTACTTCTATTAATTTTTGCTTATCACTAAAAGCTAAAAAACGTCCCGCGCTAGTTAATACTACATGACTATAAGGCTGTAAATTAATCTCTTCGGGAAGATGATACATTGCCTTAATTATTGTCTCATCAGTTAATTTTTTAATCGCTGATAAATCGAATAGCACCATCCATTCTAAAGATTCTGGTAAAAATCGTAATATTTGTGAAATTAACATAATACTTAATTAAACTAACTAAATGAAACTAATAATTTCTACTATCAATTAACCTTTTATCAAACTTCTATTTACATATAAGTAAGCTTTAGCTTCCTGAAATTCACCATCGTAATAGTTAAGTTTGATGTGATGTATTCCTTTGAAAATTACCCATTCATAACTATAACCTAATATACGAGAAATTTTACGTAAACTTGCGGGCCATAATCCAGGATTCATTTTCTCTTGAATATATCCAGGATATTGAAATAAAGCTTTTTGCTTTTCGGATAAACATAATCTTCGGACAATTAAATAGTCTAAAAAATCAAACCAGCGTTTTTCAAACTGTGGTTGTTTTTGTAAATAACATTCTAAACCAATTTTGTGACCGATGCTGTTGCTCACATCAATATCTAAATCAATGCGGTCTAAAAATTGAGAAATATGATTTAACCTTTGCTGTAAATTATCTAAATTACCTGGCCAATTTATTTTTTTTAAATAAGCAATAGTTTTATCAACTGAAATATTCCGGATGCAAAGCCTGACTCCATCCCATTCTCTTGCTAACATCAAGCCAATTTGAAAAATGTAAGCATTATCTGGCAAAGCGGCAAAGCATTTAATAATGTTATCTTCCACTGAAGCTGATAATCTTTTTCCTAATAAAAGATATAAAGCATTTTCCCAAATCCAATTGTGTGGATGTTCGGAGTTTACCGCATTTGTACCGTAAAGACTATGCACTCCGAAGAAACAACTAGGAACTGGTAAATCCTTTACTTCTTCTTCAACATCAAATTCTAGCCAAACATTACTAACTTTTTTGTAAAGAGGTGAAACCTCACTTTCCCAATTAGTACTAAATTTACGTATATTCATCCATACCGGATTTTTTAATAATTCATCCGGTAAATCAATATCATAACTATTGGCTGCTAAAACCCTACGTCCTGCTTCTTCAGCATCAGCACAAATTAAAAAATCACTACGTGCTTCTGCAATTCCCAAACGGGATTCAAATCCAAAAAAAGTTGTTAATCCACCGGGCAAAATTTTACCGATACGATTAATTTTTTTCCATTCTTCTGCTGCAATTAACTCCTGAGGAACAAATTTTTCTAATAAATATAAATAATCGTTCAGAGAATTAGTTGATATCATAAATTTGCTGATTTAATCTCAAAATCGGGTATTTTATTCAATCTAGACTCGTTTAAATTGTATTGCTCGCAAATTAAACTTATCCGTTGATGCAAACTTTTCACTGGATAAAAAGAATGCATAGTCTAACCCAAAAAATAAAGTAATCTATTAGTTTCAGGAACAATTTGCTATATCCATTAAATAAAATATTGCGGCTTTTACGATATAGGAAATGAATCAATCGCCAACTAATGAACTTTATCAATTTTAATATTATCTAGAAATAATATTTACGTAACAATACTAATTTTTAAAATAAAAATAGCATTTGGCAATTGTGGTAATTACTTATTTTTTAACTCCAATCAAAATGTCGTATGCGTGAATTACTTAGCTATTTTGCGTTTGATTGTGTATTTTCATAGCCATAAACTTAACCAGCAGCCAAATTATATCAAGTAAAAATACTGTAGTTAATTGTAAAAAATGCACATAATATAGGATACGAAGTCCGGCGAAATACAATCTGTTAGATAGTAGCAAGAAAAGCCAGATTAAATTTTTAACGACAGAAATCACATAGGGTACCAACAATGAGTATTGATGCAGTTAATCAATTCTTGGAAAAAGTAGCGCAAGACAGCAAGATTCAAGAAGAATTAGCCCAACTAATCCAGGCTGAAGACCACCAGCGTCAAGCGGTTGTGGAATTGGGAGCTAAGTATGGTTTTGAGTTCAGTGGTGACGAGTTAATGGCTGAAGTTGAAAAGCGTCAGCAAGCTGCTGTTAATTCTGGAGAATTGAGTGAAGAAGAACTAGAATCTGTTGCTGGTGGATTTACTCCTTTTAAACAAACTATAGAAATTATTAAAATAAATTTAAACCCTCAGCTTGGGCCCATCCACCAACCAACCGTAATAGGTCCAGTTAACCCTCAACCTAAATGGTAGATAGGATTCATCAGTTTTGAATTTACGAGATACCGAACAAATTAGTCAAATTAAGATGAATGGGCATATAAGCCGTTGTGTAAGAATTTATTTTACTAACCACTAACATTTTTCAGCAGTAAAACATAAGTAAAAATACTGTATGCGTGGAAAATAAACGCACATAGCATGGGATAGGAAGTCCGGCGACATACAATCTGTTAGATAGTAGCAAGAAAAGCCAGACTAAATTTTTAACTACAAAAATCACATAGGGTACCAACAATGAGTATTGATGCAGTTAATCAATTCTTGGAAAAAGTAGCGCAAGACAGCAAGATTCAAGAAGAATTAGCCCAAGTAATGGAGGCTGAAGACCACCGTCAAGCAGCTGTGGAATTAGGAGCCAAGCATGGTTTTGAGTTCACCAGTGAGGAACTAATGACTGAAGTTGAAAAGCGTCAGCAAGCTGCTATTGAATCCGGGCAATTGAGTGAAGAAGAATTAGAAGCAGTTGCTGGAGGAATCGTTATTGAGAGTCTGGCTAGTGCTGCCGTTATTGGTGCTGTTTCTGTAACTGGTGCTGCCGTTATTGGTGCAGCAAGCGCCACGGGAGCAGCATTGATCGGTAAAGCCAAGTGGTAATAATTCGTGTAGAAATAAATTGATAAACTATGTTTTGCCAAGTTACATAATTTATTTTTACGACCTAATCTAAGCAATACATTAGATAATTACATAACCTCCCCAATTAATATTTAAGTTGTTATATAATTATCTATTTAACGATGATGTAAATCTTTCACACAAAAAATCAGAATGTTAATCAACAAAAGCATTCCTCAAACTGCTAATATACCAAAATCAGATTTTCCTTTTTATCGTAAATTGGGACGAACCGACCTGACGGTTAGCTGCTTGGGAATTGGTGGTGGTGCTTCTATCTCCAGTAAAGACACACTCTATGCTTTTGATAAAGGAATTAACTTCTTTTTTTACTCAAGTGACCTTCATCATCATCTTTACAGTTCCATGACTGACGCTCTACGCAAGTTATGCGGACGTAAATCTTCAGTCAGAGAAAAAGTTGTTTTAGCAACAGTTACTTACATTAAAAATCCAGAAGTTACATCAAGCATTCTCTACGACCAATTTAATGAATTGGGGTTGGATTACGTTGATATTTTATTTTGGGGTTGGATTGGTTCTAATGATGCTGCAAATTTTGAGAAATGCATGAATCTTTCTCCTCACCTCAGAGGTGCTAATTCCGTTTACCAAAGACAAGTCGAAGCAATGTTTGGTGCATCAGAAAGATTAAAAAAAATGGGAGCAGTCCGTTATGTCGGAGCTTCTTTTCACGATCTTACCTTAGCTCAACAATGGATGAATAGTCCTTTATTGGATGTGGTTATGGTGAGAAATAATGTTGCTTCCCGTTCTGCTCAAGCTAAAGTTTTGAATCAATTAGACCCCGAGAATCCACAACGTCCGGGTATTATAACTTTTAAATCTACTTTTTCCTATAGCGTTGGTTCTGTTATTACACCTCCTAAGACTTTACCAAAAAAATGTTGGCAACCTTCAGTACCGGATTTATATCGCTATTCTTTAAGTCAAAATTGCGTTGATATGTGTCTTACAGGTTTTCAGAAGCGTTGGGAAATTGATGCTGCAATTAAAGGGATGCGAAAGGGTAAGTTGACTCCGGAGGAAATTGAATATTTAAATGTTTACGGGGATTTGTATCGTCATCCAGAAAAAATTATCTATACTCCATCTAGTAAATTGATATGTAATGCCTAATCGCAATAGTTTTGAATATAGCGGTTTTCAGTTGAGAAACGCCGGAGACGCTCCGCCTCCTATCCAATACACGAGGGAACCTCACCCCTGGAAAAAACCTGTTTTTTCCAGGGGAATATATTTTGTTTAGCTGTCAAGTATTGTAAGAAATACTGTGACTATTTGATTCAAAAATCAAAACTTAAAATAGATGGTAATTCCGGGTAAGCCAAACGTAGCAATTGATAACCAATGCCGCTGGTTCCGTGTAAAAATGCTGGATTATGTACGGGACTAATTATATTCTCATAAAGAGTAAAATTACCTTTTGCTCCTGCTTGTTCAATTAATTTTATGCTCCAGCTACGAGCTAATTGTAATAATTCGGGACGTTTAAGAATTTGAGAAGCAACCAGCAAGGTTTCGATACGTCCGAAGTTACCCCAAGCTAGATTATCTATACCCCAGATGCCGTATTTTTGGATAGTTTCTAATGCTATATTAACTTCCTCAGATACTTGCGAATTGTTATGTTTATGTTGATGCTGAAGACGTGCTAAAACAATACCTGCTGCTCCGTGAGACCAACTAAGTTGATAATCGGGAGTTTGGGGACGTAAATCTTGCCAATTCCCTGCTTCTTGAGAAAAATAACTGCTTTCGTTGCTAATTGCTGCTTGGGCTGCTTGTAAAAAATCTTCTCCTCCGGTAATCTCCCATAAACGTAATAAAGCATCAGCTATTCCACTTATACCTTGAGAAAAGCCTGTTAAAGCAATTCCATTCCAGGTTTGCCAAGTTTTACTCCCATCTATAGATACTTGCTGTTCTAGGAGGTGTTCGCCGCAGTTTATCGCTAGATTTAATAGACTATCATCGGGACTATTTTTATAAACCGCTAGCAATCCTAAAATTGTCCCCGCAACCCCTCTGGTAATATCAAGATATTTTTCGGAAGCAATTAATTGTGGAGTAATTAATAAAGCGATTTTTTTAGCAGTTGTCAGTAAACCATCATCTGCTAAAAATTTACTGATATGAACTAAGCTGTAAGCCATTGAAGCCAAACCCGTTGCTCCACCGATACGGGTTTTTCTCAACAATCTAGCCGTTTCTGATGATGATTGTATTTGCTGTAGTTGCAGAGTCGATTTTAAACTACTTAATGCTAAATCGCTCCATTGTGAATCCCCAGTAATTTTGGCTAAAGCTGCAAGAAACAACGCAATACCGCAATTACCATCATATAAATTGGAACCCAAAGGCTGAAACAAAAAACCTTCTGTTGTTGTTTTATAGCTTAATCCCAACCAGCAAACGCTACCATCTTCGCCAAAAATTGCTTTCTGTTTGAGTTCTTCTGCTAGATTTATTGCTTGTTTGACAAAGATATGGGAATCGATATCAATATCAATGCTATTTTCTCCACCATTGGTTATGGGAAAAGAATTTTTTGGTAACTTGGGTTCTTCTGTATATCGAGCTGCAAAGCTACCTTTAATTACATTTACTTGTCGAGCTAAGTCAGTTTCGTTCAACTGTTGCATTTGTTCGAGCATAGCATCAAAGCTCGGTTTAACAAACAAGTCACCGATAGCTTTTTTCCCTGGTAAAGGTAAATGCGATTCGCTGGTATTGATGGTAAAAAAGGGAATATCTCCATTTTCAGCAGCTTGACGTTCTGCATTGAGAATCCCTATTCTGTGCAACATCGTTTTATTCACCACAAAAGCACGAGCTAATACTTCTAAACCCAAACTGCGTTTAATTCCGGAATCTAAAAATTCTGGAGAATAGCTGCTTTGAATGATGGAATGATAAATATAGGTGGCTCGGAAAACATAGCGTATCCTTTGATTGGCTAAACCCATTAAAGGACTATCTGCTTGCAATAAACTCTGTTTGTGCTTTATAAAAAAACGGTACATTTGCTCAAAACCAGCTACCAATTTTTCTAAATAGGGAAGGGGAGATAAGTTAACACCATTAACTTTAGGAGTATTAGGATTGCTTTCAACGCTAACTACTTCATAACCTATATTCATACCATCGGTATTGACATGATTTAGCTTGAGCATGGGACTTTGATATTCTTCGACTCCACCGAATCCGCTTAAATCGATTTCCACGGAATCTTTTGCTATTAAACCCTTTTGAGGAAGCAACATTGTCCGGAGTAGAGATTTTTCTAATTGCTTTTGAGCTATATCAAATGCCGCAAAGGGAACTGTAGAATTGGATTGGTGAGATACCCTGATTTCATGAGTCAGCAATGTTTCTAAATCGATTAGTACTGGATGTTCTCCGCTAGCAATTAAATTTTCATAATGGCAGTCAGTTCCTAAAAGTAGATGAATTACAGCTAGAATCATTCCAGCCCTAGTGTAATAACGTTCTGCTGCTGCTTTATGATCACAATCGTATTGATTTACAAATTCTACCCAGCCATATTTACCTTGATGGAGAACTGCAAAAGTTTTTAAACTTAGGGGAAGATCATCGCGTTCGTTACACCAGGAAATTATTTTGTTATAAGCCAACTCCATTTCCATATCTTTGGGCTTATATACTAACTTCAATCCCGTATCAAAAGTTAAAGCAATTACAGAGCGTCCTTGATTGTGCAAGTCTGATAAATTAGCTTTTAATTCAACAACCTGTTGCAAAGCTGTTTTTGGTGAAAATAATGTGGCGATCGCCAGCCAATCTGTTCTCAAACGATTGATAAATTCTACAGTTGCATCTACCCAATAATCTATTGCAGTAGCTAAGAGTCTTCCTAAGACGGGGTACTTATCGAATAAATCAAATAACCCATTTTGAGATAAATTTTGCAAAAAAGCATGATATTTTTCCTGGCTGTTTTTACCCTGCAACTCAATTAATAAAAAATCCTGTAGGGGATTCCCAGAGGAACGAAATTGATGAAATTCTGCAAATAGAGTGGGGGTGGCAATATTTCTTAATCGCTCGATTAAACTCCTCCATAAGCTCTTTTGGGCTTCCTCAGACAGGATATTTAAGTTAATTCGGGATAAAAGTAAATTTTGAGCAACTTCTATAAAAGGCTGATAAAAAGGTTCAAAGGGAATTTGATTTTCTGAAAAGGTGTTTGTGTTGAATGTTTTTTCGGCAGCTTGAAGAATTAATTTTAAAGTTTGAGTCCAAGAAGGTAGAGGTTGGGACTGCGGATATTCTACCTTTCCCAATAGAGTATGCAGTGTATCTACATCCAAACCGTCAGCAGCCAAACGTTGTTGAAACAGCGATTCATCACCTCGAGCAAGAACTTCACACCAAAATTTTAGATGAGAGTTAACTTTAGATTCATCGGATTTGTTTGGGGTAGAGATAAACTCTTCATTCAGACGTTCGGTTAAAAAACTTGCTTTTTCAACTAATGTACGTAAGTAAGACTCTAGTTTCGGGTGTTCGGTTGCTAACATGTGGTGGAATTAACTAAAGAGTTTTGAAGATGACATCTTTATGTTTCCCATAAATCCACTGAAAGTAACATTTATAATTTATTTTTCTGTATTTCTATTGAGTCCGCGACTGTGAGAATGGTTCAAAACCGCTGAAGAAGAGAAAATTAATTGGTATTAAGCCGAATGGCACAATAGTATATAGAACCCCGAAAGGAATCTATTTAAATAGCAGCCTTAAGCATTAGTTGGACGAAAGATTCACTTTCGCGGTAAAATTTTCAAGAGTTTGTATCAATTACCAGCCCTGACAAATATGATAAGTGTTTAAGCGGACGTGATATTAAATACGCTTTAACGTCTACAAAAAACAACTTACAACACCAAGAAACGGAGCCTGCACCCTGATAATATGTGTAATTGTCCTAGCTTAACCGAAACGTCCGGAAACATAGTCGCGTGTACGTTGATCTAGGGAATTGTTGAAAATTTGGTCAGTGGTACCAAATTCAACCATTTGTCCCGCACGGCTTTCATCCGTACTGAAAAATGCTGTAAAATCAGCAACACGCTGTGCTTGTTGCATATTGTGGGTAACGATCGCAATTGTCAATTCACCACGCAAACTATCAATTAATTCTTCAATCTTCATAGTTGCGATGGGATCTAATGCCGAACAAGGTTCGTCCATTAGCAACACTTTTGGTCTAACTGCTAAAGAACGAGCAATACACAAACGTTGTTGCTGACCGCCAGATAAACCTAAAGCTGATTTGTATAGTTTATCCTTGACTTCATCCCACAAAGCAGCACCCTTAATTGCGTCTTCGACAATACCATCCAATTCTGATTTTGGACAATGTCTAGCAATTCTGATTCCATAAGCAACATTATCGTAGATGCTCATGGGAAATAGATTTGGCTTTTGGAACACCATACCCATTTGACGGCGCAGTCTGTTGGTATTAACTCGGGAAGAATAGATATTTTGACCGAAAAATTCAACCTTTCCTTCAATTCTTACATCTGCTTCTAATTCACCGATACGATTGAGAGATTTAATGAAAGTTGATTTACCGCAACCAGAAGGACCTATAAGTGCTGTAACTTGCTTTTGGTAAATATCTAGGGACACTCCTTGAAGTGCTTTGAAAGTACCGTAGTAGAAAGCAAGGTTTTTGACGGTAATGGCTGGAATTAAGTTACTCATGAAGGAAGAAACTTGGATGATAGAAATAACGATAGAAATTAGTAAACTGCAACCCAAGAAGTATGAAAGCTTTGAGAGTAAAGCCTTACTTTAGTTTTCTACTGGTAATTACGCGAGAAAGAAGATTCAACAAGAAGACTAAACCCACTAATACAATCGAAGCTGTCCATACCAATTGGAATATTTGAGGATCGTCTTGTTGGTAGAAGCGATAAATCAATACTGGTAGGGAAGCTGTGGGACGAAGCAAACTTTCTGACCAAAAATCGCTGAACAAAGCCGTGAAAATTAGCGGCGCAGTTTCACCAGAAGCACGAGCGATCGCCAGTAATGTTGCCGTAGTAATCCCGGGTAATCCAGCAGCCAGTACAACGCGAAAAGTCGTTTGGAAGCGGTTTCCTCCCAATGCTGCTGATGCCAAACGTAGAGAATTGGGAACAAGTTTTAATACTTCTTCAGTTGTCAAAGCGATAACTGGAAGCATGATTACACCTAGAGCAAAACCACCGGCAACGGCACTGAATTGCTTGGTTGTAGCGATAAAAACACCGTAAGCAAATACTCCAACAACAATTGAAGGTACCCCAGCGAGAATAGTGGTGATAAAACGTACAATACTAGCAATTTTGGAATTACCACCAAACTCCGATAGAAATATCCCTGTCATCACCCCAACAGGAATGCTAAATAAAGAGCCAATCGTAACCATTTTCAGGGTGCCAACAATTGCATTAGCAAACCCAAAATCAATCACTTGCTTGACAAACATTTCTGGTTTGAGATTGGACAATCCTTGTCCTAAAATCTCCCACACCAGGGAAAACAAAGGTAACAGCGCCAAAAAGGTGAGAAAGAAAGCAATCGCCGTCATTCCATATTGGAACGTAAATCTTTCTACAGAAAGAGGACTACATACTTCTCTTGCTACGGACAAATCAATTTCCGGACGTTTTCTAGCACTCATTTGTCTCAACCTACAGAAAACATTTTCGACACGAGTTTTTAATCTAAATTACTAGCAATACTCAAGTAGCTCTGTTAGAGAAACTACTTCTTTTTTCTGTTCAACCACTGAACTAATATCACAGCACCGATATTAACTGCTAGAGTCACAACGAACAAAACCAGAGCTAAATAAGTCAAAGCTCCAACGTGCAGTCTATTTTCAGCTTCAGCAAATTCATTCGCTAATACAGCTGGAATTGTGTAGCTGGCATCCAGCAAGGAAGTGCTGATGAATTCCGAGTTACCAATTACCATCGTGACAGCCATTGTTTCACCTAAAGCGCGTCCCAAAGCTAGCATGGTAGCGCCCACAATACCAGAGAATCCAGCAGGTAATAATACTTTGAAAATTGTTTCCCAACGAGTAGCACCTAAAGCCATGGAACCGCTACGATAATGTTTGGGAACTACTAATAAAACATCGCGGCTAATTGCTGCCATTGTTGGCAAAATCATAATAGCCAAAATAATTCCCGCAGTTAATAAATTATCACCACTAGGAAACTCAGTATTAAACAGTGGTATCCAATTTAGATTTTCCGATAACCAAGTTTGTAGAGGTACGATAAAGGGAATTAAAACAAAAACACCCCATAAACCAATGATTACGCTAGGAATTGCAGCAATTAACTCAACGATAAAAGCAATTGGCGATCGCACATAACCAGGTAAAAAATCTTCACTGGTTACTAACGAAATTGCTAACCCTACAGGAATCGCAATAATTATAGCTAACAAGCTACTGACAAGGGTTCCGTAAATGTAGGGTAGGGCACCATAAACCCCTTCAACAGTATCCCATTCTTGGCTCCATAAAAATCCGATTCCAAACTTTGCAACGGCTGGTTGTGCTTCCTGAAAAATGATATAAACCATCCACAGGAACATAATCACTACAAAAATTGCAAAAACGCGCACCAGCAACTTAAAGCCTTCCTCTAACCATATATTTTTCGCATCTTGAGCAAAAATATCGAGGTTGTCATCAACTGGTGAATTTGGTTGAACCGATGAATTAGCCATTATCCGTCATCTCGATTTTAGATTTTAGATTTTAGATTGTGCGATTTCAACAACAACCTGAAAAAATCGCAAAGTCTCGTGTTACGAGCATCTTCGCCCGTTTGTACTTACATTAAGATGAAATCTGTCTGCTATACATTGCTAAAGACAAGGGTGAGCATTGCCCACCCCATCTTCGTTCAATTAACGATTAGGATACTTAGTATAGGCAAGACATACCTATCACGATCCTGTTTAATAGATATAAATACAGAAGTGAAACCTTCTGTATCCTACCCTAATTAGTTAACTTCACTGTTAACTTGGTTGATTACGCGTTGTCTAACACTAGCGGGAATGCCAGTGTAGAGTAACTTACCGTTGAACTGTTGACCAGTAGTCATTACCCACTTGATCCACTTCTTAACAGCAGCAGCTTTAGCAGCTGTAGGATACTTCTTGTAGATCATCATCCAAGTCAAACCAACGATGGGATAACCTTGGGAAGCATCTCCAACGAATACGCGGTAGTTAGCGGGGAATCTAACACTAGACAAACCAAGGTTAGCAGCTCTCAAGGAAGGAGCAATAAACTGTCCGCTTCTGTTTTGAACCTCTGCAGACTTAAGTCTGTTCAAACGAGCGTAGGAGTAGTTAACGTAACCGATACCACCACGAGTACGCTTAACTAGAGCAGCTACACCAGAGTTACCCTTACCCTTTCTAGCTCCTCTGAAAGCCCATCTGGGCTTCTTGGAAGTACCAATTCTTCCTCTGAAGTAGCCGCTGATGGTGCTGAGGTGGTTGGTGAAGATGAAGGTTGTACCAGAACCATCTGCACGAACAACAGGTGTAATTCTACGGTTAGGCAATCTTACACCAGGGTTGTCTGCTTTGATTCTAGCGTCGTTCCACTTGGTGATTCTACCAGCGAAAATCAAAGGTAGAACTGTGCGGGACAACTTGAGGTTGCTAACACCAGGCAAGTTGTAAACAACAGAAACAGCACCACCAGCGGTAGGAACTAAGATTGTGCCACGGCTAACTTTAGCGATTTCAGAATCTTTCATTGCTGCATCGCTACCGCCGAAATCAACGGTTCCCTTAACAAAGTTACGGATACCGCAGCTAGAACCACAAGAGGTGTAGTTTACTTGTAAGCTAGGATGTGTCTTACGAACTTCACGAGCATATCTTTGATACAAAGGAGCGGGGAAACTAGCACCTGCACCTACTAAAGTTTGAGCTTGAGCAACTGCTGCAAAAACAGGACTCAATGTAAGAGCAGCAGCAGCAACGGAAGAAGTTACGATTCTATTCAATGCGGTAGCTTTAAAATTCATAGTGTCTCGATTTGTGGGGATAGAGTTCTACGCGAGATTCCTACCAGAAATACCCTACCCTTTTTCTGGTTAAGAATTGTTAAAGAAAGCAGCAAATCTACTTTAAAATACGTTTAAATTTTGGTTTTTAAGTAATATTATTTTTTATTTTTATAAAAAATTATTTTAAGTTTTTACCCCTTACAATGTGAGTTAAATATCTATAAGTAGGCTAACGTTTGTAAACCAAAAAAACAATAATATTGTCTAAGAATGCTACTATTGATATACAGGAGGCTATCATTTTTGACAAATAAAGTATAAAGTATGATATTTTGAGCTTGAGAATTCATACTTTTTACTTTAGAGTAATTATCTGTTTTCGCTCTGTGCATCTGTCTTTTCTTGAATTTTCTTTGGCATTGTGCAATCCAGATTCCCAGAGCCAAATACATGATTAAGTCATTTCTTCTGAACAATTTGCTCGTCCCATTACGACAAATTTCTGCACCAATATTGCTAGCTTCAGCAACATTACATGGTTTGTTATTTCTAGTACCAATATCTTCCAATTCGACCGACGTAGATGGGAAGGCGAAAGGTACTGAAAAAGTATCAAAAGGGAAAGATGTGTGTGATGAAGATGACTCCCTTTCCGATCTAGCTGGGGAAGATTCTTTGAGTGAAGATACCTCCCTTTCCGATCAAACTGGGGAAGATTCCTTGAGTGAAGATACTTCCCTTTCCGATCAAACAGGGGAAGATTCTTTGAGTGAAGATACCTCCCTTTCCGATCATATAGGGGAAGATTCATGGAATGAAGATAGCTCCATTTCTGAACATACAGGGGAAGATTAATGGAGAGAAAAAGAGTGCCGATCTGAGACAACTGGGGAAGATTATTGGAGA
>JBHJJJ010000358.1:0-49458 GCA_050042755.1 Rivularia sp. (in: cyanobacteria) | reverse complement strand
ATAACTCCTTCCTTTTCATGTCCAAACCAATCGAAATCCGCAACCCCCGCACGGGAAAATACGATTATGTAATCATACCCCCGCCAGAAAAACTTTTAGTACAACAATGCAATCGTCTGCGCAGGGCACAACAAAATTGGTTTGATTTGGGTTTAGATGGGCGAATTGAGGCTTTACTACAGTGGAAAGATGCGATCAATTCAACGCGGGATAAATTAACGGAAGCTTTAGTGATTGATACAGGTAGATTGCAAGAGTCCAAATTAGAAATTGACTGGTTTATCTCTAGCATTAATAGATGGTGTCGCTTGGCTTCGAGGTTGTTACAAGATACGGAAAAAGGAACTTCAATTCCATTTATTAATTTACAACAAACGACGGTACCTTATCCTTTAGTAGGGGTTATCAGCCCTTGGAATTTTCCTTTATTATTATCTACTATTGATACTATTCCTGCATTATTGGCGGGTTGTGCCGTTGTCGTTAAACCAAGTGAAATTACGCCACGATTCATGGCACCCCTGATGAATGTTATTGGCACAGTACCAAAACTACGAGATATATTAACTTTTATTGAAGGAGATGGTAAAACAGGAGCAACTCTGGTAGAGAATGTAGACTTAATATGTTTTACAGGAAGTGTAGAAATAGGGCAGCAAGTTGCGATGGCAGCAGCACAAAGGTTTATTCCAGCTTTTTTAGAATTGGGCGGAAAAGATCCAGCAATCGTTTTAGAATCAGCAGATATAGATTTAGCGACTTCTGCGATATTATGGGGTTCTGTATTCAATAGCGGACAATCGTGTCATTCTATCGAAAGAATTTATGTAGCTAAAGATATATTTGAAGACTTTTACCATAAACTGGTAGCTAAAGCATATAAATTAAAACTTGCTTATCCGACATTAGACAGTGGAGAAATTGGGCCAATTATTTCGGAAAGACAAGCAGCAATTATCAACGAACATTTACAAGATGCAGTAGAGAAAGGTGCAGTAATTCACTGTGGTGGTGAAGTTGAAGAAATAGGTGGTGGTTGGTGGTGTCATCCCACAGTTATTACCGAAGTCAACCACGAAATGAAAATAATCAATGAAGAAACATTTGGTCCAATAATGCCAATTGTCTCATTTTCTACGGTAAAAGAAGTTATAGAATTAGCAAACGACAGCTTTTATGGATTGAGTGCGGCGGTATTTTCAGAATCGCGAGATGAAGCATTAAAAATAGCACGTCAGATAGATGCAAGTGCTATTAGTATTAACGATGCGGGTTTAACAGCCATGATGCACGAAGCTGAAAAAAACGCCTTCAAATTTTCCGGTTTAGGAAGTTCCCGTATAGGTGCGTCAGAGTTAACAAGATTAATGCGAAAAAAAGCATTTCAGATTAAAACTGACGATAATTACGATCCTTGGTGGTTTAATCAGTGATAATTGTTCATTGATAATCGATCGCTGATTATGCCAAAATCTGAAAAAATAAATTACTCAAATCCCAGCGGTTTTCCTGAATTTGTACCCGGCGAAAAGCGCTTAGAATCTTATTTAATGGATACTATCCGTAAAGTATATGAAAGTTACGGATTTACACCGATTGAAACCCCTGCTGTGGAACGTTTGGAGGTTCTACAAGCTAAGGGTAATCAAGGTGATAATATTATCTACGGTATTAGTCCGATTTTACCGCCGAATAAACAAAGTGAGAAAGAACAATCGGGAAGGAATAAATCCGATGATAATAACTCGGAAGCTAGAGCATTAAAATTTGACCAAACTGTTCCTTTAGCTGCTTACATTGCCCGGAATTTAAATAATTTGACTTTTCCCTTTGCACGTTACCAAATGGATGTTGTATTTCGGGGAGAAAGGGCAAAAGATGGACGTTTTCGCCAATTCCGTCAGTGTGATATTGATGTTATTGCTCGTCGGGAATTGAGTTTGCTTTATGATGCTCAAATGCCTGCTATTATATCGGAGATTTTTGACGCGATTAATATTGGCGATTTTCTAATTAGGATAAATAATCGCAAGGTTTTAACGGGTTTCTTTCAATCTGTTGGTGTAACGGAAGATAAAATTAAAACCTGTGTCGGAATTATTGATAATTTAGAAAAAATTGGTGAGGAGAAAGTAAAAAAAGAGTTAGATAAGGAAGGAATTTCCTCGGAAAAAACTGAGAAAATTATTGAATTTATTAAAATTAAGGGTTCAGTGAATGAAGTCTTGGATAAATTGAAACAGCTTGGTGAAAGTATGCCAGAAGCTGAACAATTTAACCTTGGTGTAAATGAATTAGAAACCGTGATTTCCGGAGTTCGTAATTTGGGAGTTGCTGATAACCGTTACTGTATTGATTTATCAATTGCTCGCGGTTTAGATTATTATACCGGCACTGTTTACGAAACAACTTTGTTAGGACATGAAGCTTTAGGAAGTATTTGTTCTGGCGGTAGATATGAGGAGTTAGTAGGGACATTTTTAGGCGAAAAAATGCCGGGTGTCGGTATTTCTATCGGTTTAACTCGGTTAATGAGTAGGTTATTAAAAGCTGGAATTTTAAGTACTTTACCTACTACTCCAGCACAGGTAATGGTGGTGAATTTACAAGCCGATTTGATGCCACTATATTTACAGGTGTCTCAACAATTGCGTCAAGCAGGTATTAATGTCATTACTAGCTTTGATAAACGCGGTTTGGGAAAGCAATTTCAATTAGCTGATAAACAAGGAATTCAATTTTGTGTGATTATCGGTGCTGATGAAGCCGCAGCAGAAAAGTCTAGTTTGAAAGATTTGAAATCTGGCGAACAAATTGAAGTTTCGTTGGATCAATTAGCGGAGGAAATTAAACGGAAATTGGCATAAGAAATCCCATTCTTTTATGCTTCATTAGTTCCCATGGTTTGTAGAGACGCGAAATTATGCCTTATGGGTATGTTTTCCTAACACGTCTCTACATTATTTCGTCTTCCTTATTTCAAGCAGAGTCAGGCAGAGTTTTTGATTTTTATTTGTTGAGTAAAGTAGCAAAAGGACAGCGACTCACTGATGAATTTGCGGTTGCTGGGTTTAATTTTGGTAGAAGAAGTTGCTGGATAAAACCCCAGAATTTCTCTTGTAATGATGGTGGTGTTTGTTTTGCTCCTTTGGATTCTTTTCCACCAGATGTGAGCTTGTCTAAAAATTTTGTATTGTCGTAATAGTGTTCTAAGGACAAAATCTTTAAATCATCGGTAACTTTTACAATACTGATGCCAATAATTTCAATAGTTTCTCCAGTAGGAAGATAATCTTTATAAGCTCCTTGGAAATGTCCCCAATGTCTCCATTTGAAAGCAATTGTTGGTGGTGCTGAATATACTTCTATAACTTCCCATAAAAAGCCTTGGGGAAATGCGGAGTGAAAGAGATTTGTCGAAGTTTCAAAGTTTTCTTCAGATGCTTTGTAATGTTGGGTATTACCAATTAATAATTTGTAAGTACCGGATTCTACTAAGTCTGCTAACTTATAGTTAGTTCCACCGTTTGTACTCATGCGGAATTTATTTTGAACAACCGATATCCATTCTTGAGGATTAGTTTTGAAATTGGCTTCAATATCGAATGTTCTGACTAAGTTTTGTACCAGTGCTTCTAGGGAATTTTCGGGATGATTTTGCGTACTTTCTTTTGCAAAATTTTCGTTAGATTTAGTATAATCTGGTTGTTTACCGTATCGCCATTGTACGTTTTGATTATTTTTTAATACTGTGTCTCGATTTTGTACCCAGAGTGGAAGATTTTCGATATTGATGTTAGTCATAATTACCTCTTAGAAATTATCAATATAGATAAATTACGAATTGCAAAATAAATCTGATATTTTGCAGCAGTTTATACAGCTTTTTAATTATTTGGGAATAATCTAATTAATAACTGCTAACTGTGGTGAGTTTGCAATTCCATCTATAAACATGATTGCATTGAGGATTTATCAATACCAGGGAACTTCGGGAAGTTAAGAAAATAAGTTGTTTATATTCAATAAATAACCTCACCCTCTTTTCTTTACTAAGGAGACTGAAGTCTTGTATCAATGTCGTTTAACCCGGATACTGTTAGGTATTTCAAGGCTAATACATCAAGTACTTTAAAACGTAATAAAAGCCTCTACCAGTCGTCTTTAGACTACTTCTGCTATTAGCCTTAGAATTCATTCTAAGGTGGTTTTTGAAAATGATACTGTTCCTTCAGGAGAAGGATTTCCTTACAGGGTGAGGTAGATAAACAAAAGATAAAACTTCCAGAAAATCCATAACTTCCAAATTTAAGATAATTATGAAGGGACAAAAAAGGGGTAAACGAGGGGTAAAACTAACTAGTGAAGGTTGGGAGAAACTACAAAATATTCTACAAGAATGGGAAAATCGAGAAAATTCTGGCTTACATTATACTATTGAAAATTTAATTGAAATAACTAAGTTAGATCCAGCTACGATTTCTAAGGTATTACATCGAGAAGTTGGTGTTGATAAACGTACTTTAGAAAGATTTTTTCGTGCTTTTTGTCTGGATTTGGAAATAACAGATTATACAAAGTTAGCTGTAATAAATAATAGTGTTGTAACTAATAATAGAAACAGAAAATCTTTTTTAGCTGAAGCTCCCGATGTTTCGATTTTTTACGGTCGTACTGAGGAATTAAATATACTAAAAAAGTGGATTATAGATGATTGTTGTCGTTTAATTACATTAGTAGGAATTGGTGGTATTGGGAAGACGACTTTATCGGTTAAAATTACTGAAAATATCGGTAAGTATTTTGATTATTCAATTTGGTTATCTTTACGTAATGCTCCACCACCTTTGGAGATTATTAATAATTTACTACAATTGTTTTCTAATGGTGAAGAAATAGATTTAGCTAAACATATTACTGTATTAATTAATAAACTATTAGGATATTTACAAAATCAACGTTGTTTGTTGATCTTAGATAATGTTGATGCTGTTTTTGAGCGTGGTAATTATGCTGGAAAATATTTAGAAGGTTATCAGGGTTATGGTGAACTTTTTCAAAAGTTGGGGGAAACACACCATCAAAGTTGTTTGTTGATTACTTCTCGGGAAAAACCAAAGGAGATTGCTGCTATTGAAGGGAAGGAGTTACCAGGTCGTTGTTTACAAATTAGTGGTTTGGGTATTCCGGAAGTTAAGGAAATTTTTCAAGCTAAAGGTATTATTAATGCTGAAGATTCAGATTTAGAACGATTAACTATTAATTATGGTGGAAATCCTTTATACTTTAAAGTGATTGCTACTACAGTTTTAGAATTATTTGATGGAAAAATTTATGATTTTATAGCTGAAAATAACACAGTATTTGGTGATATTCGCAATTTGATAGCACAGCAGTTTAATCGTTTATCAACAATCGAAAAATCTTTATTATACTGGTTAGCGATTAATCAAGAATTTGTTAATTTAAAAGAATTACAAGAAGATTTTTTATCCCTTCAATTTGATTTAACTAATCATCAGCCATTTAATTTACTAGAAATACTAGAATCTTTAAATCGTCGTTCTCTGATTGAGAAAAATAACTCGAATTTCTCGCTACAACCTGTAGTTATGGAATATGTAACTACAGATTTCATCGATAAAGTTAGTCAAGAAATTATTTCCAGAGATATTTCACTTCTTCAAAGTCATGTATTGCTCAAAGCTACAGCACCGGATTTTATCCAAGAAATACAAAAACGTTTAATTATTCAACCAATTCTTGAGCGTTTAGAAATAATTTTAGTCAGCAAAAATCAAATTGAAACTCATTTGATGAATCTTGTAGATAATTATCGCGGAAAGTCGCCGTATTTTACAGGTTATGTTATTGGAAATATAATTAATCTACTATCCCATTTTTCAACAGCAATCAGCGATCGGGATTTATCTAATTTATCTATTTTTCAAGCTAATTTACAAGGAATCACTTTAAAGAATATTAATTTCACTAATAGTATATTTCGCAAAACAAATTTTACTAATACCTTTGGAATTATTTTTAGTCTTGCTTTTAGTAGAAGTGAAGAATTTTTAGTTACTGGAGATATTAATGGTGAGGTTTGTTTGTGGGATTGGCGAAAAAGTCAATTACTTTTTAAAAGCCATACCCATAAAACTATAGTAGAGTCTATCACTTTTAGTCCTGATTCTTGTAAAATAGCTAGTTCAAGTCGAGATGGAACTATAAAAATATGGGATGTTTCTAATGGACAATGTATTTTAACTTTAAACTCACCGAATCAATATACAGTTAAAAATCTTGTGTTTAATCAAGATGGAAGTAAATTATTTGCTTACTCTCACAAACAAATAATCTCTTGGAATTTAGACACAGGTGAATCTAAGATATTAATTGAATCCGATAGTCGTATTTTTTCTTTATGTATTTCATTTCAAGCTGATATTCTTACCTTTGGTTGTGAAGATGGTGTCGTTTATATCTGGGATTTAAATACTGAAGAATGTATAAATCAGTTTTCCAGCGATCGCAGTATTATTTTATCGGTAATAATTACTAATAAACACGATATTTTAGCTTGCAGTATTAAAGATAAAATTGTCAAAATTTGGGATTTGAATAATTCTGAACCCATAGAAACTCTAAAATCTCAAAGTTATAATATTTCCTTAATTGATATTAGTAGTAACGGACAATATTTAGCTACCGGTAGCGGAGAAAAAATTATTAAAGTATGGGATATTAGTACAGGTTTATATTTACAGAGTTTATCAGGACATCTTTCTGAAATTAACGCTATCACTTTTAGTAATAAAAATAAAATATTAGCAACTGCTAGCGTGGATAGAACTGTGAAAATATGGGATATCACTACAGGTAAATGTCTCAAAACTTTGCAAGGTCGTGCTGATTTGGTTCATTCAATTATATTTAGAGATGATAATAAAACAATTATTAGTGGTAGTCAACATTCAATTAATTTTTGGGATATAGATTCCCGTAAATGTATATCTACTTTTTTTGAAAATAAAGATTGGTTTTCTTCATTAGCAATTAACGATCGTCAAAAAATTATCGCTTGTGCAAATATTGGAAATGAAAATAATGTTATCCGAATTTGGCAGCTAGATTCTTCTAATAAAAGCAATCAAATACCCGATCAAATCCTTAAAGGACATCATGATAATATTTGGTCGATCGCGTTAAATCCAGATGGCACAAAAATAGTTAGTGGAAGTAGCGATAGAACCGTAAAAATTTGGAATTCTCAAACTGGAGAATGTTTAAAAACTCTTATTGGTCACAATCGTCCGGTACTTTCGGTTGTATTTAGTCCCGATGGAAATACAATCGCTAGTTGTGGAGGTCATTCAATTATTAAACTGTGGAATTCTCAATCCGGAGAATGTGTTCAAACAATCCAAGAAAGAGCTTCCTATATTATTAAATTTAATTCTAACGGTTCAATTTTAGCTAGCGGTCATACTTCCGGTTATATCAAACTTTGGGATATAAATAACGGTCAATGTATCCAAAATTTAGGAGACTTTGGAAAACCAATTATTTCTATAGCTTTTAGTCCTGATGGTAATTATCTTGCTTATGGAAGTTACGATGGTACTGTAACTGTATGGGACATTACTAACAATCAATCTATTGCAGTATTACAAGAAAAATTCTCTTCACCTTGGAGTCTTGCTTTTAGCAAAGATTCTAATTTATTAGCTATAGGTAGAGATTGCGAAATGATTCAAATTTGGGATATAAATACAGGTGAGATAGTTACATCTTTTCAAGGTAATCTACCATTAGAAAAAGTAAATATTACAGATGTTACGGGTTTAACAAATTCAACTATCACCAGTTTAAAAAAATTGGGTTCTGACGGGCACCCATGAGTTTTTTTTTATTATAAAAAAAATATTATGGGAACCCTTGACGATTAGTTTTTGCTAATTTTCCATAATATTCGGGTAAGGGTAAGCAGGTGAGAGAGCGGGTAGAAAAGGATTTTGGGTATCACCACGAACCCAATCAAAACGGCTGGAAACCTACCACTAGTGTTCTGTCCCATAAGTAATGAGGGGTGAAGTTAGGGAGGGGGTAGAGGGGGAAGATGGGGTAGAGGGGGTAGAAAAATAATATACCCGTCAGAATTAATGGGACAAACCAGTAGTCCATTTCATTTATTTTGATGGGTTGTAGAGACGTTATACATAACGTCTCCTTACGTTTGTGGGACAATCAACCAGTCAAAATTAATGAAGAAGACTACTACCGGTTTATCCCATAAATTTTGAGCGGTTTGTTTTCCAGATAACTATGTAAAGAGGTAGCATTGCTACGTCTGCGACAACCGAGCGGAATCAATGGGACAAACCACTAGAAAAGTGATAATTTATAATTAAAAAATTAATTATGAAAGTAGGAATCATCAGAGAAGGGAAAATCAAGAGCGATACTAGAGTACCCCTAACACCGAAGCAATGCCGATATTTAATAGATAAATATCGAGATTTACAAATATTTGTCCAACCCAGTCAAATACGTTGCTTTAGCGATGAAGAATATCAAAGTCAAGGTATCCCAATAACAGAAAATATAGAGGAATGCGAATTGTTATTAGGAGTCAAAGAAGTTCCGATTCCAATGTTGCTGCCTCACAAAACCTATCTATTTTTTTCTCATACAATTAAAAAACAACCATATAATCGCGAACTTTTACGTTCAATTTTGCAACAAAAAATTCGCTTAATCGATTATGAATGTCTACGGGATGAGCGCGGTAAACGAGTAATTGCTTTTGGACGTTGGGCAGGAATTGTTGGCGCACATAATGCTATTCTCGCATGGGGGCAACGCGAGGGGAAATTTAATCTTAAACCCATGCATAAATGTCATGACTGGGCAGAAGCTCAAACTTATTATCAGAATTTACCTCTTTCTAATATCAAACTGGTAGTCACTGGAGGAGGTAGAGTTGCTTCGGGTGCTTGTGAAGTGTTGGATTTGATCAAAATCAAAAGAATTTCACCTCAAGGGTTTCTCAAACACAAATCCTCGGAGCCAGTTTATACACAGCTAGCAGTGAAAGATATGTATCGCCGAGAAGGAGAACAATATTTTGATGAGAATCACTATTATCAACATCCCGAACAATATATTTCTTGTTTTGCTCCCTATACCCATACTGCGAATATTATGCTCAATGGTATCTATTGGGATAAGCGTATTCCAGTTTTCTTTCTTCAGGAGGATATGAAGCGCTCTGATTTTACTATTCGTGTTATTGCCGATGTCACCTGCGATATTGCCCCAGATTCTTCTATTCCTTCTACAATAAGAGCTTCAACTATTGCCAATCCGATTTATGGTTACGATCCTTTATTATCTAAGGAAACCGAGCCATTCCAAAATAATTGCATTGATGTCATGGCAGTGGATAATCTACCGAATGAATTGCCGAGGGATGCTTCACAAGATTTTGGCAATCAATTAATCTCAAAAGTTTGGGAAGAATTATATCAAGCTGATAGTCGAATGATTTATGAGGGAACTATTGCTCTTGATGGTGATTTAAATAAACCTTATGAATATTTGAGAGATTATGTTAGCTGATAATGGTAGTAGTCTTTTTTATTAAAAACTCTGGGTAAGGGGAGAGGGGGAAGAGGGGGTGGAGGGGGAAGAAAAATTGGGTGTTTAGAATATACTTTTAATAACAGCAAGGCAAGAGGCTGTCATGCAGAAGGCAAAAGGGATAAGATTTTTAGCTTTTAAATAATATTTCTAAATATACTACTCGAAAGTGGCAGCTTAGTGGTGTGCCCTCGAAGGGGGCGATTGCTTTTAATAAGCTAAGTCTGACTAATTACATCTTGCACCGTAAACAACTATTGTAAAAATCATTACTATTTATCTGACTTTTTTCAACCCGCCTGGGACTCTAAGTCCCAGTCTAATAGCAAAAGTCTATTAAAATAGACTAAAAATATTAGGAATGGCCGCAACTGGCACATTTTTTTGTAGGGTGCTTGTACACTGACTGATTTATCAACGTAGTTATAAGACAATCAGTGTACGGCACCATCCGAGTTTTGTGACGCTTGCGTAAGTCCTCAATATAACGAAAATTAAATAGTATTATTTTTAATAATTAAATTTATGATTTAGCTAATTGCACGTAAGGCGCAAAATATGTGACTAATTACTTACTACAAAGCCACTTCACCCCAAAGATTTTTTTCTTATCCATTACTTCTTAGTTCTTACTTATTACTTCTTACTAAAGAACAGTAGCCTATGCTACTATTAACTTCTGTTGCGAGTTCTAAAAAAGCTGTGATATGCTTTGGTTACGTAATAAAAATCCTTGTAATTATTAAATAGTAAGCAGTTCCAGATAATGTAGCTTTTAACAGTCTCTTCGGTAACTTTAAAAGGTTGGGATTATTCACCATTTTGGTGCAGTCTGAATCTTATAGTCATCACTATTCCTTTGCAACTATTCTTGTAGAAAAGGTGGGTACCTAGATTTGCCTAGAGACTCGGCTACTCTGCTGTCTGCATGCTATATAGCAAATTTATGTCTTTGTAAAGGGTTACCATAATAATTTTTTTCTTCTAAAAAAAATCCTATGGGTGCCCGTCAAATACACTTTTGTGGAATGGGTAGATTATCCCATTCTAAGTTTACCAATAAACTTTGTATTGCGATCAATTGATGTTCTTCAAGGCAATACTAGCTTTATAACTGCGAATTATTAATTACAGAATTATATTTACGGATGGGTTAAATGTAAGTGCTAATTACCCGTTGATAATTATATACTCTTCGAGGTGCAAGGAGGAAGCTTGAACGTTACAAGATTAAAGCGAGAGTGGTTTTTTAACACTCGGCAAGATATTATGGCTGGGGCTGTGGTGGGATTGGCATTGATTCCAGAAGCGATCGCCTTTTCGATCATTGCCGGGGTAGATCCTAAAGTTGGACTGTATGCCTCATTTATTATTGCAGTAATGACGGCATTTTTAGGAGGTAGGCCTGGATCAATTTCTGCTGCCACTGGAGCAATGGCTCTGCTGATGATTGATTTAGTTAAGGAATATGGTTTGGAATATTTATTCGCAGCCACTTTTTTAACAGGAATCTTTCAAGTTTTCTTTGGGGTGCTAAAACTAGGGCGGCACATGAGATTTATTCCCAGAGCGGTGATGATTGGCTATATTAATGCCCTGGCGGTGTTAATTTTCCTCGCTCAGTTACCCCAACTGACAAATGTTCCGCCATCCGTATATCTATTGACTCTTCTTTCCCTGGGGATAATTTACATTCTACCTCGCTTTACCAAAGTGGTTCCCTCTCCCTTGGTGGCACTGGCGGTAATGACGATCGCAGCTATAGCTCTGAAACTTGAAGTTCCCACGGTGGGGGATATGGGAGAGTTACCCACTAATTTACCAATTTTTGCTCTGCCTCAAGTGCCGTTGAATCTGGAAACATTACAGATTATTTTGCCCTATTCAGTAACTTTAGCGATCGTTGGTTTATTAGCTTCATTCTTAACCGCTTCCCTGGTAGATGAATTTACAGATACCCCCAGCGATAAAAACCAAGAAGCAAAAGGACAAGGTATTGCAAATATCGTCACTGCTTTCTTTGGCGGCATGGCTGGGTGTGGGATGATTGGACAATCGGTAATTAATGTCCAATCTGGCGGAAGGGGGAGATTATCAACCCTCGCAGCTGGAATTTTCTTATTAATTGCCATTTTATTTTTACAAGATTGGGTGAAGCAAATGCCCATGGCGGCATTAGTCGCCGTGATGATTATGGTATCAATTGGGACATTCCGTTGGTCTTCTTTCAAAAATATCCGCCGCATTCCCCGCACGGATACCGCTGTCATGTTAGCGACTATGCTAGTGACAATTTTTACTCGTAATTTTGCCCTCGGCGTGGTAGTAGGCATCGTTATGAGTACGGTATTCTTCTCTCGTAAGATTGCCCAGTTAGTATTTGTGGATAAAATAATCAGTAAAGATGGCTCCCACCAAACTTATAAAGTAGCCGGACAAATTTTCTTTTTATCAAGAGATGAATTTCTAGAGTCATTTGATTTTACACAACCAGCCGATAGTATCACCATTGATTTAAGTAATGCTCATCTATGGGATCAAGGAGCAGTAGAGGTACTCGATAGAGCCGTACTTAAATTTCGTCGTAATGGAGCAGAAGTAGAACTTATCGGATTAAATGAAGCCAGCGCTACCTTACTAA
The DNA here is from genome assembly GCA_050042755.1 of Rivularia sp. (in: cyanobacteria). Classification (GTDB taxonomy): domain Bacteria; phylum Cyanobacteriota; class Cyanobacteriia; order Cyanobacteriales; family Nostocaceae; genus Rivularia. The sequence goes on along the minus strand of JBHJJJ010000358.1, from coordinate 37,175 downwards.
ATAAATTGACAAATAATCAAAAATCTGGTCCAGTAAATCAGCAGTAGAATTTTTAACAATTATCAGTTATAAGTTGCAAAATTCATTCCCCAAGGATACCAAAACCCACACTTATCCCTATTCACTGCTCACTGTCATGGTAATGCTATTAGAATGGTGCGTTACGGCATTATCAAAAATTTAACCTTAATATATACGAGAGAGCCGTAACAGCACCCTACAGCATACTGTCATGGTATTGCTATTACAATGGCGCGTTACGGCATTATCAAAAAATTAACCTTAAATAATATATACGAGAGAGCCGTAACAGCACCCTACAGCATATTTTTGACTATTGACTGTTAACTGTTAACTGCTAAAACTATCATGAAAAATCTTTTACTTTGTACCGATGGTTCATCTTTTGCTGAAAATATTTATAAATATGGAGCTTGGTTTGCAATTCAATTCAATGCCCAAATCAAGGTTTTGTCTATCACGGATATTCGTAGCCAACAAGTAGCTTCTACTGGTAACTTAAGTGGCAGTATCGGATTTGGTACCTCAGAACAATTACTGAATGAATTAGTTAATTTAGAACATGAAAAAGCTAAGTTAAATAATCAACGGGCAAGATTAATTTTACAAAATGCCGAGGAAACTCTCAAAGCTGAGGGTATAGAAGAATTTAAATTAATTCATAAAACCGGATTCTTGGTGGATTGTTTGCATGAATTTGAAAAGAATTCAGATCTGATTGTTTTGGGTAAACGGGGAGAAGCTGCAGATTTTGCATCAGGGCATTTGGGGGCAAATGTCGATCGGATTGTTCGTAGTAGTCGTAAACCTTGCTTAGTTACTCCTCGTAGCTTTAAACCAATTGAGCGCATTTTAGTTGCCTATGATGGTAGTGCAACGGGAAAAAAAATACTGCAATTTTTAGCCGATTCTCCATGCTTTCAAAGTTTAGAAATACATCTGTTAAAGGTGACTCAAAGTAACTCCGATAGAACAGCAATAGTTAGACTTGATGAAGCTCAGCAATTATTGCAAAAAGCAGGTATGGAACCACTTTGTAGCCTCAATATAGGCGAAACTGAAAAGGTAATTGCCAACTATATTACCCAACAAGATATCAGCCTTTTACTCATGGGAGCTTATGGGCATAGGCGCATTCGCCATTTAGTAATTGGTAGTACTACCGCTCAACTACTGAGAAGTAGTAGTATCCCTGTATTGTTATTTCGTTAATTCTAATTAAGTAGGGTTTGCTGAAAAGAAGTATGAATTAAATTTTATGGATCGCCGAAAGCTATGTAGAGACGTTACATTGTAACGTCTCAAAATCTAAATTCATGCCGGAATTCAGCAACGCCAATTTTTTCATGCCTATCTACTTAATGCACAGTTTTTCCTGAGACGCGCTAATAGATATATCTTCAAAGCCATAGAGCTTTTGAGCATTACCACCAGCAATTTTTGCTGCTTCAATTTCGGGAATGCCTTGAAAATGCTTGCTTAAAAATTCTTGAGAGCGAGGAAAAGTTGATTCAGCATGAGGATAATCATTACCCCATAACATATTATCTACGCCTATGGCATCTCGCAGGTAAATTCCGGGCATATCTTCTTGAAAAGTAGTGTAAATATTGCGGCGTAAATAATCGCTAGGTAATTCTCCATCAGGAAACTGAAAAATTTGACAATCCCGATTTGCTTTGTAGATTCTGTCGAGATTATTCATTAAATGGAATACCCAACTTGTGCCAAATTCGACAACCATTAACTTCAACTTAGGATGGCGAGCAAATACTCCAGAAAAAATTAGGATGCTCACACAAGCCTGGGGATGAAAATCTTTAGTGGCGTGCTGTGGTAAGTCGATGCCAAATTTACTTCCCAATGCTGCTCGGTTAGCACCAAGATGAAATGATAAAGGTAAGTTTAAATCTTCTGCCGCATTCCAGAGAACTTCGTATTTGGGATGATCGTAGCGACAATTTAAACCAGGAAAAATTGGCAACATGAAACCGGATGCTCCCAATTTGGCAGTACGCTCCATCTCTCGCACCCCTTCGGAGGGATCGTCAATATTAATCATTGCTACTGCCTTTAAGCGCTTGGGGTGGCTACTGCAAAACTCAAGAATCCAGTCGTTATAGGTACGAGCTATGGCACAGAGAAGATCTTGTTTGGCGCTCCTATAGGCTTGATGAGCATTGGATGAATATAGAACCGAGCCTACAACTTTATCTGAGTCTAAGTCTTGAATGTAGCGTTCGGGAGTTAGCTCTGGTATATTTTCGTATCGATCGTTTTTGCTAATTAATTCGGGATTGTCAAAACGTAATCCTGCTTGATTTTGAATGCCGACTACAGCCAAGGTGACATTATCTTCAACGATCCAGAGGTCTGTGTCTTCTAATTGTACTACCCGAGGGGCACGCTCCCTAAACTTTGGCTCAATGCGTTTTGTCCACAAATCGGGAGGTTCAATGATATGGGAGTCTGCTGAATGTACTGGAAATGAAAACATAGAAACACCTTAAAGATTATTTTGGCTTTGCAGGCTAATTGGTTGAAAACTGATATAAGCTAGCGATATTTCCTCCCGAAATTTGGTCATATTCTCGGTTAGATATCTGTAATCGTTGTTTCTCTATCAACTCTACTGAGCTTGATGAACTTGATGGCTGATGCGGGTAATCTGAACCCCATAAAAGACGCTCACCACTGACTATTCTCTCAAGATAATGACCAATACGATCGTCTTGAACAGTCATATAAATATTGCGATGAAAATAACTACTGGGCTTTCCTTCTTGGGACATATCAAAACCCTTTTGCTCTAAATGTAGACCGAAATGAGCATTTTCTTCTTTGACGGTAGAATTAAACAATTCCGATCCCGAACGCTCTGGGCGTACATCATCCATTTCATCTATACGAGCCATAAAATGGGGCACCCAAGTTGCACCAAACCCCACTGTTATAACATTGAGAGCCGGATAGCGATTAAACACTCCTGAAAGAATCATGGCTGAGAGAGCAATGCGAGGATAAATCGCTTCACTGGCTTGATAGACTAACCGATACATTAAATCGTTATGGTTAGTATCGAGTTGTAGTAGATCGAAAAGATAGTGGAGGTGATCTACTTGGGAGGCTGGTATTAGCTTATGAACAGGCCGCAAAGTTCCAGCAACCAGAGATATTGGTACATTGAGCCGCTCAGCAGTACGCCACAAGACTTCATACTTGGGATTGTCGTAACGCTCTTCGGTGTGAGAAAACAAAGGAATCATCACTCCTGCGGCACCCATTTTGACCAAACAATTGTTAATTCGCAATTCGCAATTCGCAATTGATATATTTATTACAAAACAAATTGAATAATTGCTTAATTATTGGGTTCCAAGCCCCCACTGAAACGAAGTTCAGTGGTCTATAATCAGTGGCGGGTTCAAGCCTCCACTGATTTTAATTGCGAATTGCGATTTGTTAATTGCGAATTGCTTTGACAGTTCTTTCTAATTCTGCTACTGCCTCTTCTGGGCGATCGACATTAAGCATGGCGATCGCTTTGAGGCGATTTGGATAAGCGCTACAAAACTCAATAATCCAATCATTATAAATACGAACCACTGAACTGAGTAATTCAGTTTCTAAATGTTCATATGCTCTTTTAGCTATGGTGGGATAAAGAACTGCTCCCGCAATGCCTTCTCCATCGAGTTTCTCTATGTAGCTACTAGCATCAAGATAGTCACGATAAACAACTTGCTCTTCTATATCTCCAGCAACAGTAAATGGCCGATCGTTTTTAACTACCCACTGTTTAACTCCATCAAGGGTAACTACACGGGGAGCTTGGTGTTTAAACTTATCTTCAATAGTGCTTGTCCAAAGTTCTGGGGGTTCGATAACGTAAGATTCTGCGGAATAGTTTGGATACATGGGTTTTCGGTTGTTGTTCTTGATTTGATTATTGATTTATCTAAGATGGGGTGATAGGGAATTTTGTCCTGTTGTGTTGAATTGTATTACCTTCTTATTAGCTATTAAACTGCTTAATTCTTTACTTCCCGTTTAAACCCATATTTTTCCAATACAAAGGAAAAGTCTTGAGCAATTTTTTCATTAGTTAAATCAAACTTTTCTAGTTCTATAACTTCGTGTTTACGTTGATATTTATGTTGTTTTTGTGCCTGTTGCTGTACTGCTATTTGTAATCCTTCACTCGGTTTAATTCCTGTAAAGTCAACTATTTTTTGGAAGGCTACTTCTAAGTTTGAGCGTAATTCGTTATACTCTACAACTAATAAGTTGTTTGTTGGAATATCTCCATTCTTTTGTAGGTCATCAAAGTAGCGATAAAGATCAATGTTATAGCGGTATCTTTTTTGAAAGTATTGCTTTAATTTATCGGGAGCGATTTTGTTAACTCCAGTTTGATGATCTAGCCAAAACCAAAGAACCGAAAGATGAGAAGGAATTGTTTCATAGGGAGAACGAATTAGATAAATAAACTTGGCATCAGGAAAGGTTTCCAGGATGGTTTTAATCCGGTGAACAGATTGTAAAGTTTGTAAAATTGCCTGTTTCTTCCCTGGCTGATAAATTTGCCGTTGTAGACAGCCTTGGAAAAACTTGATGGAAGTTTTGCGACGAGAATCTGGCTGCTGGTCGTGAAAGCGAAATTCGGGATGTTCTTCGTCGTCAAATCCTAATGGAGACCTAGCCCAGACAAATTGGGTATCAAGTTTATGGAAGAATAAAAATTCTTCTTCTTCTACTTTATCTAAGGCAATACTATGACCAACTGTTTCAGGCACTAATCCAGATTTTTGATTATTAATTAAATAATTAATTAAAGGTTTTAGTAAAGTACGAGCAGTTAGGGATGGTAGAATTATCTGCCAAGTTTTGAATGCCAAAAATTCATCGGTTTGGGTTAATAATTTATGCAAAAAAGTATTACCACTACGGGGATGTCCAACAATAAATATTGGATTTTTTACTTGACACTCCCTATATTTTGGAAAAAATAAATTATCTAAACACAAACTAAAATGCGAGAAAGCAATGAATAGAGGTGTTATTAATAGCCAACCCCAAAAAGTAGTACTAAAGCCAAAGTTTTTCCAAGCAGAGACTACTATTCTGAAATAAACTTTAATCATGTTGTTATCTGATTATTTTTTCACTTTAAATCACTTTCAGATAAATATTATACAGTTTTATTTATAGCTTCAATATTAAGAATAAATAATTTTTGCGGTTCTTTAGTTATTGAGGGTATATTAAACAACTTAATTCTACAACTGCTTGATTGATTTCATCTCGTTCGTAAACACCAAATATATGACGGTCTGGTCGAATAATAACGATACTTTTTTGTTGTTGATAAAACCAATGAGTGAGTTGATTGGTTTTATCTTCAACTTCGATAGTTTCGGAGTTCGCTAAACTTAAATTAAGCTGTTTTTTTCGTGAGACAATTTTGATAAATCTGGTTGGTAGATTCACTAAAAAAGACGCTAACTTAGTAGTAATCAAATCACGGACGTTTATATCAAGTCCTAAGATTGCCCAGTTTAAACCTAAAATTTCATCAAGTAAAATTAATTCACCTTTTTCATTTCGTACCATTGGTTGCATAAACATCTCACCAACTACCGACTTTTTCCTACTTATAGAATGAGTAGAATAACTAAAAATACCTTCTCGAAGAGGAGGCATATTTGACCAAACATTAGGTAATTGAGGCCAAACTTTTAAGGAAGCATTTCTCAACCAAGCAACTAGGAAATTAGTAGTTTTAAAAATGCTATACATTCGGGTAGCAGTCTTGGTAATTTGTTTAACATGAGCTAATCTTTCGGTTTGATAGCTATCTAGAATCTGTGACGACGCTTTGCCATGCAACACCAAATTGAGTTTCCAACTGAGGTTTTGAGCATCCCGAATGCCAGAACACATACCCTGTCCAAGAATAGGAGGCATTTGATGTGCTGCATCACCCACCAGAAAAATACGCCCTTTACGCCACTGCTTTGCCCACATAGAGTGAAAAACATACACTTTGGCTCGTGCAATTTTCAACTTACTCGAATCTATCCCATGCTTTGAAAGTAACTCTTTCACTTTCTCTGGGTTTTCCATCTCAAGATGCGTCTCACCATTGAGTAAAGCAAACTCCCATCGACGATGATTCTGAGTAGAATGGACGAAAACACTGGGACGTTTAGGATTACAATACTGTTGCACTATCGTCGGCAATAACAATTTCTCCTTTAAGAAAGCATCAACTACTAACTGTCGGCGGTGAAAACCATTGTCATGAAGCTCTAAATTTGCACTCAGACGAACGCAACTTCGAGCACCATCACAACCCAAGAGATATTTACTGGAGACAGAAAAGGAGCTGTTGCTGTTTAAGTCTCGGACGGAAACCTTTACACTATCTGCATCTTGACTAATAGATTCAACTTCATGACCTAAAAAGACACTGACACAATCAAAGCGAGCCACTCCCAATCTGAGTTTGGTTTCTAATTCTGGTTGATAAAAAGAGTAGTTAGGAGCAAAACCTTGAGTCGAACTTGTTGGCTCAAACTTGACATTTAACAAAGTTGCTTTCTTGGCATCTAAGAATCTTACACCATCAATAGGTGTGACAACAGATTCTATTGACTTAAGTAAACCCAGTTGCTGAAAAATACGCATTACCTCATGATTGAGGTTGATGGCGCGGGGTAAATGATAAATACTATTATCCCGCTCAAAAACTGCTGTCTTCCAACCATACATACCTAAAAAATTAGCTACAGTAGCTCCTACTGGTCCATAACCAACGATAATAACGTCAAAGGTCAATTCATTCATAAATGATTTTATTTTTATACATAAATGTTTAAGATATATTTGTAGTTATACCAATTCTTAATGAGGCTGCACTAAATCCTCGGTAGCAATACCCTTTAAGGGTATTGCTACAGGAAGGAAGCCCAGCAGTCTGGGCTAAATTTGGCACATCTTTATACAGAAAAGGTATTAGTATTATTTGAGCATCAATTGTATTACCTTTTTAGCTGTAACTTAAAACTTAATTCGAGAATTGATAATCAAATTTGTTAATTACCAAAGCATCTTTTTCTCTAACTAAATTTTCTAGCTCAGGAGTATAGTAACTCAGATAATTTTTATGATTACTAACATTTTCCCTCGCAGTATTTTGAATCAATTCTTGTTTTGACTGGTTCATTTCTATTCCTAACTTCTGCAAAAAATTAATTAAATCTTGTCTCAGAGTCTCCATTCTGGGAAAGTGAACATTATTTTCAATTCCATAAATATGCTTGAATAAAAATGTGTAGAATCCTTCCCCTGTATTCCGGATTTTTTCTAAGTCGTCTCTAGTGACATTTATACCCTTAAATCCTTGTTTTTGAATCGGTGTAGACTTTCCTCTCCTGCCCAATTCAGGAGGCATTAATTCGAGAACTTCGTCTAATTTACCCGCTGGATTACCTAGGTTTAAAAAGTTAGTTGTTGTTTGAACAAAATCAAGCTTACCTTCGTTACCAAGAACATCAAATAAAATATCAATGCCGTTACGTGGATCTATACCTCTATCAACTAACGATTGATATTCTGTTTGAGAAAGATTTCCTTTTTCCGCTTCAAATTTAGCGACTAAAGACTTTTGAAAAGCATAGTAAGACACATAAAAATCCCAAGGATTGCGTACTACTCCCAATACTGGTAGATTCTGGTACTCGGGGGGAATCATTTTGATGGGATAGTGGTGCCCAATTAGTTGTGCCTGAGGAAATAGTTGGAAGATAACTTTCTTGACAAAATTACCACCGGATTTATGTAAATGAAGAAAGACAAAATTATTTGTGATTATCATAAGAAATTGCAATTATTACAGCTAATTGATTAAACCTAGTTGTTCTTTTGGTACTTCCTGAAAAGTTCTAGGTAGTTGCCACAAAAACATTGACATCCTAACGAACATAAATGCTGATAGTGCAGACCACAAAATATGGTTGCTGTGGAAATACCAAGAAGCAATAGCTAGAGGAGCAAATCCAAGAGCAAGACTTAATAAAGAAACATTACGGGTGGTATAACCTTCAGCTAAACCGAGGAAATATCCCTCCAACATAAAAGAAAGCGATCCAAATCCGAGAACAAGTAATAACCAAGGAGCATAAATATACATTTGTTTAATAGTTTCCCTGCGATCGGTCAGCAGATTAAAGATTATCTCTGGGAATAAGCAACATACCAGCGCCAGGGATAGTCCCACCAGGAGACTGGTTACTCCACCTAACCAAAGTATGGGTTTTAAATGGTCTTTCTTACCCTGTCCTTCAAAATTTCCTGTTAGTGTTTCCATAGCAAAGCCAATACCACTAGTTAAATACATTGCCAGAAAAATAATTTGCAGTAATAAGGTATTGTCCGCTAAGAAAATAGTTCCCATTGCTGAACTGAGATTAGTGAATAAGAAGAAGGTAGAGATCAAGACAAAAATTCTGCCCCAAATGTCACCATTCAGAGAAAAAGCTGCTTTGAATGCCGACTTATTCCAAATATGAAGGGTGACGGCTTTTACTTCCTGAAATTGAACTTCGCCAAGGACAAGAATCAGTCCTGTTAAAACCATTAAATACGCATCAATAGCTGCTGCTACTCCAGATCCCATACTACCTAATCCCATCTCAATTACTAGCAGGTAATTGAGTAATATATCAGATGTGGTTCCAACCACAATGATTAGCCACGCTTTACCGTTCATTTCCTGTCCCAGAAACCAACCAATCAAGACGAATCTTAGCGTAACCGCTGGGGCTGCCCAAATGCGAGCATTAAAATAGTTGTAAGCGGCAGTTTTAACTTCTGGGGTAGCATTTAGCAGAGCAAAACCTAGCTCTCGCAAAGGATACTGTAACACCAAGATAGCTAAACCAATAGCTAAAGCAATTAAACCGTTCCGTAATCCTTGTAATAATACAGCTTCCCGATCTCCTCGCCCCTCTGCTTGTGCTGTCAAGCCTGTTGTACCTGCCCGTAAAAATTCCATTGTGCGGTAAAGATAATCAAACAGAATTGTGCTTAAAGCGACTCCAGCTAGTTGGTTAATATCACTCAGATGACCCAGGAATGCCAGAGTAATTATACCTACAAGGGGCACCATGATGTAGGAAACCATGTTAACTAGGGCTAATCGCAAAAAGCGCAATAATAATGTATTTTCTTGGAAGTTATTCAACATTAGAACTTATGAAAATTAAGTATCATCTCCATGAGTAGTGCAGCGTTTAACCTAAATTAGTGCATTATAAATTGGTTTGTAGTAATGGATTTAGCCATTGCCCGAAAGCGGATTACATCCCTTTAGGGATGACTACAAACATGCATGATTATTTAAAATGTAGGACGGAATCTTTTAAAGCCTAAACTTCCTAGTAAAACAAACAAAGGTTTTAGCAAAAAATAAAGACTTGCGTGCCATACAACCCGTTCAAAGGGCAAAGGTTCGAGTTCAGAGATTGCTTTTTCAACTGCTTGTGGGTCTTTTCCATAACCATGTATGCGATATTGGAAGGAAGCAAAAGGACCAAAAAGAATCGCCATAAACATTTTCGGTTTCGATAACAATTGCCATAAATTAGGACGACATCCTATATATCCTGCTATCTCGTATAGGTAAAGGTGATAATTGACTAGAGAGGTTAATCTTTTGGCATGAAGCGGATAATTATAATTATAAGTCTGTATGTTTTGAGCGATCGCATTTTCCATAATCTCTTTTTCTGGTAGCTGCCATCCCCCCGATAGTAACCGAGAAAACCATCTCCCTTGCATTTCTGATAAAGGTGGTGTTGCACCAATATTAGGACGAACAAAACCAATAAAAGCAAGGGTTGATTTTCCTGGAATAAAGGTATTTTTATAAAGTTGGTGAGCATTTAGTTCGGAATGTTCTAAAAAAGGTAATAAACTTTTAAAACCAGTACATAAAACAACTACATCTGCTTCTACTTGAGAATTGTCTTCAAACTTAATTTCTCGATTTTGATGGTATCGGGCAATCTCAGGCACAACTGTAATATCTTGGCGAGCAATATCTTTGAGGAAGTCGGAACTTTTGATAAAAGGTTGAATATTATGCATTCTCCCTGAATACCACTCTAAAGTATGCCTGAGTTGCCAAAATCGCTTGCTAACTTCTGCTTCCGACTCGGGTTTGGTGTGACAGATTTGTTGACAAGCTCTGCTAAGTTCAATTCCGTCTGCTTCGCCATGACGAGGGTGACTTTTGAACAATGCCTGCCACATTTTCGGATCTAGAAGACTTTGAAAAATCCCTATTGCTGATTTAGGAGCAAAGAAAAGCATCAGAAAGACTAAGGGCAAACTCAAGAGGGTAAAAAGAGTCTTGAATCTAGAATTCAAATCGCGGCAACGGTTTAAATCGTGCAAAAACTCTAGCGGTAGCCATACCTTAGCTCTTGTGGAACCATAATCCTCTGGAATATCTCCTAATCCCCAACGAGGTAACACTACCATCCCTTTTCGGAGAGATAAATACACTTTACTTGCAGTACCGACTAGATCGTGAGCAAGATCCGCTGCACTTTCTCCACCTCCTACAATTACCACTCGTTTTCCCTCTAATAGATCGGTACTTTTTAGTAAAGAAGAGTGAATTATTGAACCCTGAAAAATTTGACTCCCTGGAAGTTCATCTAACATTAAGGGTTTTTGATTTAATCCCGAACAAACAGCAACACTATCTGCTATTTCCCTGTAGGTATGTTCTCCGTGTTTAATAGTCAGTTCCCACTGTTGAGCATTTTTTCTGAGGCGAATTACCTCACGATTGTATTCAATTAAATCCAAAAGATTGTTGGCTTGAGCATAACGTTTGAGATAATCTACATAAGTCCTATGATGGGGAAAATGTGCTACTTCTTTTCCCATCGGAAAATCGCTAAACTGTAAGAAGACCTTAGACGAAGTAGCATGAGTATTAGCTGAGACACTACTAATATTCTCGCCAAAATACCATACCCCTCCTAAACTATCTCGTTTATCAAGGATTTTGACTTCAAAACCTTCTTCGACTAGATGTTTAGCGGTTGTTAAACCTGCCGAACCTGCTCCAATTACACAGATGCGCATTTTATAAAGATATCCTCCAAACCTAGTGCTGTAAAAATTAGAAAAAACTTGCTTTTACTACGTTTATTATTTGTATTAAACTGGACTATTTTCCAAGCTATAACTTAAATTTTCATGTGATAATTTATAATCAAATTTATCAATTACCAAAGCATCTTTTTCTTTGACTAAATTCTCTAACTCTGCAGTATAGTAACTCAGATAATTTTTATGATTGCTAACATTTTCCCTTGCAGCACTCTTGATAAATTCTTGCTTTAACTGGTTAATTTCTATTCCAAATTGCTGCAAAATATTAATTAAATCTTGCCTGAGAGTTTCCATTCTGGCAAAGTAAACATTATTTTCAATTCCATAGATATGCTCAAATAAAAATGTGTAAAAGCCTTTTCCCGTATCCCGGATTTTTTCCAAGTCATCTCTAATGATATTCATACCCCGAAATCCTTGTTTTTGAATCGGTGTAAATTTTCCTCTCCTGCCCAATTCAGCGGGCATTAATTCGAGTACTTCGTCTAATTTACCTGCTGGACTACCAAGATTTAAAAAGTTAGTTGTTGTTTGAAAAAAATCTAGTTTACCTTCGTTACTAAGAACATCAAATAAAATATCAATCCCGTTACGTGGATCTATACCTCTATCAACTAACGATTGATATTCTGTTTGAGAAAGATTTCCTTTTTCCGCTTCAAATTTAGCGACTAAAGACTTTTGAAAAGCATAGTAAGACACATAAAAATCCCAAGGATTACGAACTACTCCTAATACTGGTAGATTCTGGTATTCAGGAGGAATCATCGTTATGGGATAATGGTAGCCAATTTGTCGTGCCTCGGGAAACAGCTTTAAGATAGTTTTACCAACAAAAGTACCACCAGATTTATGTAGATGAACAAAGACAAAATTATTTGTAATTATCATACTAAATTTCAATTTTTACAGCTAATCGATTAAAGCTAGTTGTTCTTTTGGTACTTCCTGAAAAGTTCTGGGTAGTTGCCACAAAAACATTGACATCCTAACGAACATGAACGCTGATAGTGCTAACCACAAAATATGGTTGCTGTGAAAATGCCAAGAAGCAATAGCTAGAGGAGCAAATCCAAGAATAATGCCTAATAAAGAACCATTACGGATGGTATAACCTTCGGCTAAACCGAGGAAATATCCCTCTAACATAAAAGCAAGGGATCCAAATCCTAGAACAACCAATAACCAAGGAACATAAATATACATTTTTTCAATAATTTCTTCGTGATCGGTAAGTAGGCTAAATATGCTCTGTGGAAATAAACTACTTACCAAAGCTATGGATAAACCAATAATGAGACTGCTTACTCCGCCTAAAAAAACGATTGTTTTTAATTGGTCTTTCTTGCCTTGCCCTTGTAAGTTTCCTACCAGGGCTTCTATCGCAAAGCCAATACCATCAATTAAGTGCACCGCCAGCAAAACAACTTGTAGCAACAAGGCATTTTCTACTAGGAAAACTGTTCCCATTAACGAACTTAAATTAGTAAATAAAGAGTAGGTAGAAATTTGCACTAAATTCTTGAGCCAAATGTCACCGTTAAGGGTAAAAGTTGCTTTGAATGCCGACTTATTCCAAATCTTATGACCTACGGCTTTGACTTCATCAAATCCTACTTCGCTACATATAAAAATCAGCCCTGTAAAGAGCATTACATAATTACCTAGGCTTGTAGCTAGCCCAGACCCCATGCTGCCTAATCCCAACTGTATCACCAACAGATAGTTGAGTAATACATCGGTTCCCAACCCAACAAAAAGAATTAGCCAAACTTTAACTTTCTTTTCCCGTCCTAAAAACCAACCCATAAAGACGAATCGTACCATAACCGCTGGGGCTGCCCAAATCCGAGCATTAAAATAGTCGTAACCGGCAACTTTAACTTCTGGGGTAGCATTTAGCAGGGCAAAACCTAGCTCTCGCAAAGGATACTGTAACACCAAGATAGCTAAACCAATAGCTAAAGCAATCAAACCGTTCCGCAATCCTTGCAATAATACACCTTCTCTATCTCCCCTCCCCTCTGCTTGTGCTGTCAACCCTGTTGTACCAGCCCGCAAAAATCCCATAGCGCGGTAAAGATAATCAAACAGAATTGTGCCTAAAGCGACTCCAGCTAGTTGGCTAATATCACTCAGATGACCCAAAAATGCAAGATTAATTATACCTACAAGGGGAAGCATGATATAGGATGCCATGTTGACCAGGGCCAATTGCAAGAAGCGAGGTAAGATGTCGTCTTGTTTTAGATTGAAAAAGTTCATAAAGGTTTAATAATAGAGATTTGTTCAAACTTTTTCTAATTTCTCACCATGGCTTCTAGAGATGAATTCTTGATTGGGAACTACTAATTTTTGCGATTTTGGCAGTTCGCAGGGCATAAACTTCCTAAATGTAATTCCCTCTACTCCTACACCAGGTGCAAAAGAAAAGGCTATCCCTCTCCACGACTTTTTCAGTACATCGTCATTACCATTACAATCATCGACAGATGCTTCCTTTGGAATTTCAATGCGATCCATCATGCGCTTAATGACAAATAGCACCGCCACACTGAGCATATTGCCGTATTTCCTTAATATTTCCCAGCTATCGGCAACTTGATCGTCTCTTAATCCTAAAGAGCTTTGCACGTTCTCAATAATACGTGTTCCTCCTGGATGCACTGCCCACAAATCTATGTCTTGTTTACTCAATCCCTGTTGAGCTAAGAAACCTTCAATGCATCTACCCACATTATTTTCCAGGTAGTTAGGTAAGTAGCGCGAAAGCTTGCAAGTAATGCCATTATCGTTGATCCCGAGGGTAATACCGTCCTCTGTATCTTCTACTAAATAACTCATGTGCTCTTCAATTACTAAGTGACCTCGCTTTTGCGCTTCAAGTTCATCGCAAGCACCAATCACTGCTACACCACAACCATCACCAAACAGACTGTGGATAATCACATCATTAATGTTATCCTCAAATACGGCATTCACCGAGCTCATTTCTACGCACACCAACAGCACCTTATTGTCAGGATAAGCCCGTACATGATCGCAAGCGACTCTTAAGCCATTCATCGCCGCAGCACAGCCCATAAAGCTGACCGCAGCACGAGCCGTATTGCGTTTCAATCCCAGACGCTTAATTAATTCTGCATCTATTCCTGGTGCCAAAAAACCCGTGCTAGACACCACTACCACCAGACTAATAGAGTCAATCAGTTCTCTATCTACAGTATTTTCACAGGATGCTGAAGTATCTTTAAGAGCTTTCCTTGCCACTTCTTCGGCCAAAGGCACGGCAGATTCTTTGTACATTGCCATGCGGGTTTGGATGTTGGGGTGCTGGGTATGGAAAGCCACCGCCTCAGGTTTGGTGAGATCGATCGCCATTTGCCGAGCTTCAATGCGGGTGTTGGCATATAGTTTACCGATGCGATGTCGGTTTTTTTTCAGAGTTGGTATGTTAGCCACAAACTCAGCCGCATCAGACTGGCTAACTTCATTGGGTGGAGCACCTATTTCCAATCTCTCGACTACGGGTAAAATAATATTCATTGTCATTAATTTAATTCAATTAAAATATCAAAATACTTTTGGACTACCAATGCTCATCCTTGCATGATTTATCTCTATTCAATTGCTTAAAGTTAAGACTTATATATATCCATTTACATCATTTTGACGATACTAAATCGTTTTTATAATTAACAACATAACTTCGTAATAGATTCATATTTATAATTATTATCTATCGTTTATACCATAATAGTAATATTTTCATGAAATTTATTTTTTTTTTTTAATTTTAATAATACTTTTCATATTTTTCATACTTTTCATACCTAATATTATTTAACATTGACAATATTTGAAAAATCACATTAAATTTTTCTATTGCTGTATAGTTGTAATCCAGGACTTGCCATACTGTCACAATAGGCGGATTGGTGCGTGAGACCACAAGCCTTATTCTTTCCTAAAGAATCCCTCAAAGTGTCACAGGGAAGCCTACAAGAAAAAATGTGCCAGTTGCGGCCATTACTATTAGGACGGCCCGCAACTGGCACATTTCTGCTGTAGGGGAGGCAAAAAGTGGTGAAGCAGCGCGCGCGGTCTTGGGGGTTTCCCCCACTCGCTGTTGCTGTTACTCTGACGCGTCACTTCGTGAACGCGAAGCGTCTCCGTTCACGAAGTATGCCCGTACCGAAGGTCGTCCCGGAGGGACTTAGGGCTTAGGAGATACCCGAAGGGTGTAGATTTTCTTCCCACTTTATTGCCGTTGCTTGTACACTGACAGACGGTGAGTGTAAGGCACCACCCGAGTTGTGTGACAATTGCGGGCCGTCCTGACTATAATCAATGGAAAAATAATAATATTGAATTAAATCGTTTATCTTCAGATTTACATAGTCATCATGGAAGGAATTTACGAATTTTTGCGAAGTCTCGCCATTCTTGGCGGCATTATTTTTGTTCTATATGTATTAACATTTGCAATATTACCTGTATGGTTTCGCCGATTTTCTTCCGATGTAGCAATAACAACTTTGAGAATATCGCGCAAACCAGCTTTGCTATTAACTCTATTTATTGGGTTGAAAGTTTCATTATCTAAATTAGAGCTAGCTGACTTTGAAGCTTGGATTGACAAAACTTTAAGTGCTGTGATTATCGTCATAGCAACTTACGGGATTAGTCAACTTTTTACTCAGGTAATAATCTACTATCTGAAAATTTATGCTGAGAAAAGTGAAGCCATGTGGGACGATGTTTTGATTCCCCTTTTAGAAACCATTCTCCCAATAATAATTTATGTGATGGGTGGTTCTTTACTCTTAGAATCTATAGGTGTAAATGTCGCTGGACTCTGGGTAGCAATTGGGGGTGCAAGTTTTATTCTTGGCTTTGCGTTTAAAGACTCTTTAGCAAACTTTCTCAGCGGTTTAGTATTATTAATTGATACACCATTTCAATTTGGGGATATTATTACTTTAGGAAACGGCGAACGAGCAATAATTAAAAAAATTGGTTTGCGAGTAACTCATTTATATATTGTAAACGATCACAGTGATATGTATTTACCCAATGCTACCTTTGAAAAACAGGCAATTATTAATCTTACTCGTCCCACACCTCATTACTACGACCAAATTGAGATTCAAACTCTATCAACTGCCGATCCCAGTCAAGTTGTCCAACTTATGGAAAATGTTATTTTGGCACATCCAGACACAATGGGTCAAATTGATAAAAAAATTGATGTTTTAGAGCAGTTTTATGGATTTTCCAAACCAGGAACTAGAGAGGAACAGAAGAAACAATCTGGTTTAGAAAGATTAATTGCCGAAAAAGAACTTAACCATAAGCTTAGAGAGTTAGAAGAAGCTTTTGAGAATTTATCTACAAAGATTAGTCAATTTGAAGATGAAGGTTTGGATGAAAGTGAAATCAAATTTATTCGCCATGACTACTTAGAAATTTGCCAGATGATTGGTTTAGTAATTAATACAGATGGCAAAATAGGTTGGAGGAAAAAGGTATTTTTAGAAGAAGGAAGTCTTGCAAAAGCTGGAGAACAATCTCTTATTGGTTTAGTTCGAGCATGGTATGCTTTTTGGTTAAAAGACCCAGATTTATTAAGAGAAGATCAAAAATTACTGCCAGAAGAATGGGAGCAGAAGATTGAACTACTAAAGCGAAAAATGAATCGTATACTATTTAAAGTAAACAATCTCTCCACTGATGAGACCAGGTTGGATGATACTTTAAAGAGTATTGTTATTTGGCTTCAAGAACGCTTCAAACGTTCTCGTACAGAGTGGCAAGATCCAAAAATTTGGGTAGACAAGATAAAGGTTTCTGGAGGGGGGGATCCTCAGAAAGTATTTCTGATTAAATTTTTCGTTGATGATATCAAGCTAGAGCATTGTGAGAGAGGTAACCGTGTCAAGAATGAATTGTACCGTGAGATGATGTGGCATCTGAGAAATGCTTATCTGGCAAAATAAGAAATAGTATTAGAATCCGATTAACTAGATTCTAATACAAATCTCCGCTTCGTTTGTTGCACTGGCCTTGCATTATTGGGAAAGATATTAACAAACTTCTGTACTTGTTGACTAGAAATTTCTACTGGTTCTTTTAAAACAATCCAATTTACGGTTTCCGAACAAGGTGGTGTAGTTAAAGAACCATAGTAAAGATAATAATCTTGCTCTTTTGGTAATAAATCGGAAGCATTAATATTTATATCAGATATCGTTTTTTCATTGCCTTGCTTCAGAGGCATTGCTTGCCAAATATTTTGAAAAGCTGAGTTTTCTTGACCTTGTTTGAGAAAAATACCGATTACAGCTAAAGAACCTTTTTGACTTTTATGAACTAAATGTAATTCCATCGGAAAAAATTCTCCCTCAACTTTATGTTCGCTGGGATGATGAAAGTGAAATTGCAGTAATTCATAAGATTCATCATTCAGGAACAAGTTACTTCCGGATTGATAATTTACCTGGATAGTATGACCGTTATTAATAATACGAAGAGGACTATTTTTATAATTAATTTTTAATTTAGGTAAATCCGCATCAACTGCCGATTTTATATTGATTGGAGATTGATTATTACCCAACTGACAAGTATTGAAATCTGGCGACAGATTACCCCAATTTTCTGGCCCTTCTTTACCTATATAACCCCAACTGGTTTTATCTTTTTCCTTCGATGCTGATAGTAATGATTTACAGCCAAACAAAGAGCTTGCTGCTAATCCTGTAGCTGCTACGAAACCGTTTCTTAGTAATTGTCTTCTATCCATAAATCTTTAACTATGACAAACTTAGAACGCCACTCCTATAGGAATCCGTTTTGATTTTTAAAATTATTTGTGTGGGTAGGCAAGAGGCATTCATGCGCTTAGGCAAAAGGGTTATAGGAAATTAAAGAGTACTGAGTTTTTTCAATTTTCAAATAGGATTCCTATATATTTATATATTTAGTCAAGTGCTGAAAAATACATTTTATATATAAATAATTCATTTGTCATAGGGCATCTAAATAATTGCTTCTTATTATTGCAAGTTAGCGAGATCCTGTTGTTCTTGGTTTACTTCTAAGTGATTTTTTTTTGTAATTTGATTGACAATTATTCTGATTTTTAAGCTCATGCCAAATTTAGTATTTTATATAACTCTCAAAATCAAAATTAAGTATTTATATACAGAAAAAAACGGGGTTATATAATTTATATTCGTCAAAATTGTAACTGAAATCATACTTCACTGCGAAGAAGGCGCAGTGATAATTCATTCTTCAAATTTTCTCAAAATCTGTTCCAAATCCTCGATCATCACGGGTTTACTAAGGTAATCATCCATACCAGCAGCTAAACATTTTTCCCTATCATCATACATGGCGTTGGCGGTTAAACCAATAATTGTGGTATGGCGCTGTGTTCCTTGACGCTGACGCAATTGACGGGTGGCTTCGTAACCATCGAGTACCGGCATTTGACGGGCACCCATTAAAATTTTTTTAGAAGAAAAAAATTTTAATGGGAACCCTTGACAGTCCATTAAAACTATATCAAAATCCTCAAGGGCTAGTTTATCAAGTGCTTGTTGTCCGTCGTTGACTGCTTGTGGTTGATAACCCAATTCTTCTAACATAAATACCACAACGTCGCGGTTATCGGGGTAATCTTCTACTACTAGTATTTTAAGGGTTTTGGCTGATGAAGAATTTGTTATTGGAGTAGTTGATTCTAAGTCAGGTTGTGGGGTAGTATCGGAAGCAGTAAAGTTGATTGTAAACCAAAATGTAGAACCCGATTCTGGATGACTTTCAACGCCAATTTCTCCTTGCATTAATTCGACAATACGTCTAGAAATTGTTAATCCTAAACCGGTACCACCATATTTACGGGTTGTACTTCCATCGGCTTGGATAAATGGTTGAAACAGGTTTTTTTGTAAATCCTCTTCAATACCGATGCCTGTATCTCGAATGCTAAAACGCAGTTTTACTTTATATAGAGGCGTATCCTGTTGTTCCGAGGTAATTTTAAACTGGGGTGAACAATTTCGGTAATATCTAGAATTGCTTCACCCACAGGATAATTTAATAAATTAGCAGAGTTATGAAATACTCTTACCATTTGATTCTCGCGGTTAACCAGCACGCAAGTTAAAAGTCTATCTCCTAAACAGTACTCAAATACTTCTCCTATGACTCTATCAAATTGATTTTGTCTAGTTTTCGTACGCCCGTGAGAAGCAATTGCTGTAATTATAGGTTGTCGCGTTAAAGGTGCTAGAGATAAGGGAGTATCTCGTTTTTTACGAAGAATCTTCCATTTAGAGTTGAGGGGGATAAATTCTTCTGTTAAATCTCCTAAAGTTTCGGAGCTGCCTAAAAATAGGATACCTTGGGGAGCAATGGCAAAATGTAACAGTCGCAATACTTGCTGTTGGAGATGGGGTTGCATATAAATGAGCACGTTGCGACAGCTTACCAAATGCATTTTAGAAAAACCGGCATTTTTGGTTAAATCGTGGGGAGCGATAATTAACATTTCCCGCAAAAAATGCTTTACTTGATAGCGATCGCCATTACGTACGAAGTATTTTTCTAAAATGTACACCTCCGGCTGAAGCTCCAATACCGATTATAAAAAAATCTCTTGATTCAGAAGATGAATTAACCATTCGATTCCCTTAACCTGTGAGTAATTGTTTTAGAAGTCTTGTAGCGAGAAATGAGACTCTGCAACATTTTCTCAAATCCAGTTAAGAGTATCACCCAGGGCAAACGCATCTAAATTTAGAGTATAGGCTGAGTAAGGAGTAAGAAGTAATGAGTAAGAAGTAATGAGTAAGAAGTAATGAGTAAGAAGTAATGAGTAAGAAGTAAGAAGTAATGAATAATGGGAGTATTTCAGACTTTATTGACAATATAGCCGAATTAATGACAGTTCGGCGTTTGCCCTGCAAACTGTTGTGGACTTTTTATGCACAACAGCAAGTCGAAAATATCAAGGTAATAAATCATGCATTGAAGAAAGTCTTAGTTCTCATGATTGAATAAAATAATATACAAGTTAGATGAGTAACAGCTTATTGACTAAATAATGTTTCCAATTCTAGATTGGATGCACAAGCAGCTAATTCATCTAAATTCAAAGGATTTTCTAAATACGGTAAACAACCTAAAACAGGTGTATTTGTTAAAGACTCGATCAAATCTGATGGTGCCCAATCGGCTATTTGTTCTGATGTCAGCATCTTTTGACAATTCAAAACTATTCCCACAAGCTGCACTTTTGATAATTTTGCTAAAGCCACATTGGCTACAGCTTGAGAAATCGCACCCAATCTCACAGGTACAACTAATACCGTAGATAAACGCCATTCACCAGCTAAATCAGCGACTGTAAATTCATCTGTTATGGGAGAGCCTAAACCTCCCAAGGATTCGACTAAGAGTGTATCGCGACTTTGTTGTAGCTTAGTAAAAGTTTGCCATACAATACCTAAATCTATTTGGCGATTTTCTTTTGCAGCGGCTAAGGGAGGTGCCAAAGGAGCTTTAAAATATAAAGGTGTGATTTCTTCCTCAGATTGGGATAACGAAAATAACTTTTGGTAAATTTCACGATCGCCGACTCCCGACTGAATCGGTTTCATGATTCCTAAGTCGGTACGGGGATAATATTTTTGTAAATAAGCAGCTAAGGCAGTAGTCAAAACCGTTTTACCTGCATCAGTATCGGTTCCAGCAATAAATAATGTCTTTAGCACATAAAATACCCTTATACAATTTGAGAATTGAGATTTTGGATAAGCGTTTAAGCTTTCAATTACTGCATTAAATTATCTTACGGCGTTGTTGGCAAGACGTAAAATTTTATAATTACAGTATTTTCTAGGGGCCTTAAGTATAAATTTAAATTACACAAATTTTGCGATTCCCTCGTTATGACTTATCCCAGACTGAATTATTAGATGCTTATCTAAGAATCTCCAGAATCAGAATCAGATTCCGGCGATGGCTCTACAATAGGTTTATTAGTCTCCTCATCAGCAGGAGTTGGTTTTGGTGTAGGAAAAATATCTACTGGCGGTATAACTGGATTTGTAGGCTTGGGAGTTGGCGTACTTTCTATAGGTGATGGTGTTGGTGTATTGTCTATAGGTGGTAATGTAGGTGTATTCTCTACAGGTGGTACTGTAGGTTCGATCTCTGGTGTAGGTGTGGGTTCGATTTCTGGTGTGGGTTCGATTTCTGGTGTAGGTGTAGATGTGGGTTCGATTTCTGGTGTAGGTGTGGGTTCGATATCTGGTCTAGGTTTCGGTGTAACATTCACCGGTTTTCTCAATTTTACTCTCAAAGTATATTCGGCTTGAGTAATTTCTGGAAGATTATTTAACTGAATAGAATATCTGCCAGTAAAAGGTAATTTTCCTCGATAATAACTTACCTGTTGTGCAGCATTATCGATTAATTCCTTATTGGGACCAAATACTGTTAGTGAAACACCATTTTCTTCAACAAGCACCACCGTAAGTCTTTGTCCTTCTTCACCTCTAAAAGTGTACTCAATAATTCGATCGGATTTCAATGTACCTTTAAGATTAACTCTGTTGGAAACTCCAAAATTAAGCCGTTTACTAACAATAACAGGTTCGTCTAAGGTAGGCTTTGGCGTAATTAACGGAGAAGGAAATGCTTGCGGAGGAAGTGACTGCGATGGAGAATTCGATGTATTGCGAATATTTTTTATTAGCATCCAAGAACCCACTCCTGTGAATACCATCACAGCTGCAAAAATAGCTCCTACCACCAGTGGACGATCTAAAATTGTATTCCCTTGTGGTGGAATTACTGAATTTACTCGATTCGGAAGTGATGAATTTTCGAGTTTGGGTTTGCCACCAACAGCAACTGTTGGTATTCTCGATACATCGGGTTTAGTTCCCGTAGATTGATTTAAAGAATCTAATGCTTCTAAAACTTCCCTTGCACTTTGATACCTAGCACCCGGTTTGTAACTCAACATTCTATTTAAAATTTGAGCAAATTGAGAATTAACCGTTACCCAGCGCTGCCAATTCCAAGTTAATAGATTATCATCAAATAAATCCGTAGGATCTTTGGCAGTAAGTAAAACAAATACACTTACAGCCAAAGCATACAAGTCACTACTAGGGTAAGCTTGACCTGTTTGAATTTGTTCGCTGGGTGAATAACCTAGTTTTCCTACATAAGTTTGAGGTGTGGAATTCTTTGACTGCAACCGAGTAACTAATTCCTTAACTACTCCAAAATCAATCAAAATCGGCAATTTATCGCTTTCACGCATCATAATGTTGTCTGGCGAAATATCGCGATGAATGATTCCTTTACCGTGAATATAGCCCAGAGTCGGCAACAATAAGCGCATCAATCGCAACGCTTCGGCTTCGGTAAAAGCACCACCTACAGCTTTACGCTCCTCAAGTAAATCGTAGTAAGTCTTTCCCTCTACATAATCTTGTACCAGAAATAGGCGTTGGTCTTGTTCAAATTTTTCCCGAAATTGAGGAACCTGTGGATGCTGAATTTGATACAAAATAGCAGCTTCTCGTCCAAAAAGTTCTTGTGCTTTCTCCCAAGCAGAGGTTCCTATCGCGCTAGGAATTAACTCTTTAATCGCGCAAAATTCATTAAAACGCCTTTGATCTTCCGCCAAATAGGTTCTACCAAATCCGCCTTGTCCCAAAATTTTAATTATTTTATAACGATTTTGTAATATACTGCCAGCGGTAATTGGTGGTTGCATAATCGATTTATTTTATGTAACAGTTTGGATAGAGAAATTTACTTACAATCTATAAGTCTAAGCAATAGCAAGACTTGGGTAACGCAACCAAGATTAGCAACGGCTAAAGTCATTGCTTACTTTATTTTTACATTTTGCTTGATTTCCGAATGTGTCAAAAGATAGACAAGTTACCTTTAAGAGAAAATTAAACATACCGAAAACAATATGTAAATATAGGCACTTTGTAAAAGTTGTAATTTAGAATATTTTTCAGAACTTACGCAAATGTCATAAAATTCTGGTGGTGCGTGATATTACAATCTCTTTTATTAGGTTCAAATTTTAATTAAGTGTCAGAGGGTTCCCCGACAAAAAAAATATGCCAGTTGCCGCGATTTCTATGTTTGTTTTCGGGCACTAAGTAGGTAGACATAAATAAATCAAATTATGTAAAAAAAATACAGATTTTCCAAAGGCTTATTCAATCTCACTATCTTGAAAAGTTCCTCCCCTTGGGGAAACACCCTATTTGCTACAACGGAGAAAACCCTGGTGCAGCAATGGCTCCCCAAGATTGCACTACTCACTACTCACTACTCCCTCTTAAAGGGTGCCTGCGATCACAATAATTTTTTCCACATACTTACTTACCGTATTCAGAGGATTTGTTTTAATTTGTCAACTTGATGGGAACCCTTGACAAGTCAAATGACTATAAGTTCCCTAGTACATCGCGGCGGAAATAAAATAACCATTTCAAATTGCTCAAAAGCCTACTCAATAAGTTTTTTGAATCCCAGATTTTTTAATTCCGCGCAGCGGTACTAGTACAGTACGGCGTAAATAGCGCATCCGTTTCAAAAGCTTGAAATCTTTGTCTTATAATACTTTTGACTTTTGACTTTTGACTTTTGACTTTTGACTTCTGCAAAGCGGTACTAGTGCTCTGACAACCCAATATTGCTCGATAGGAGCAGGCAGCTTGAGAGGGGGGAAGAAAATTACTTATTTTCTGGGAAAACATATTTTTTCATCAAGCAGGGATTATTGATAATCAAGCTTTTTGGCGAAAACAAGCTTGGTTACAGAGGTTCCATACAACAACACTCTAAAAATGATTGCAGAAATACTCCAACTCCATACTGTTGCGAAATAGTCAAATAAAATTATTGCACAGCTTCCTTTATTGATTGTGAAAAGCCCAAACAAAGCCTTGCCTGAATTAACCAACCCTTAAACATGGGATAATAGTTTATTAACAAGAGCACTAATATTATAAAATATGATTTATTGGCTACTTAATTAACAGAGTAAGTACTTATACTTAAGAAAGAATTAACATATTGACTGAGAATTAAGCGAAAACTTGCAAGTACTGAAAACCTGATGTAGTTTTCAACTATCAAAACTTGCATCGGAGATAAATCGAAGCCCTAGGGATATATAATGCTGCCCCAGCATTAATGAATAGAGCGATTCTTTGACTTTTGTAAAACATATAAAATAAAGGGGTTGAAGCTCAATTAATATTCCTATATAATTTTTTCTCTAAAACAAAAAAACTAAAAATAGGTCTGGTAAGGACCGTTAATATCAGTTAAGCTGACAATGGTTTATTTGTCTGAGAGAATTATCAAATTTACAGAAATACGTAGTTTTATGGAGGAATGTTTCAGCATATAAATCTAAGCTTTTGAATAGGGAACATCGAATTCTTCCGAATATTTAAGTTAGATAAGTAAAATCTCTAATGATAAGATTGTCATGAATGCACAACGAGGATCTGCTGTGCTGAGTACTACGACTTTAAGAGTACAACCAGCTGCAACGGGACTGACAGAAAATCATCGTCTGCGACTGTTCTCTGGCTCTGCCAATTTACAATTATCCCAAGAAGTTTCCCGTTATTTGGGTATGGACTTGGGACCTATGATTCGTAAAAGATTTGCGGATGGGGAAATTTACGTACAAATACAAGAATCCATTCGGGGCTGTGATGTTTATTTAATCCAGCCCTCTTGTCATCCTGTGAATGATAATTTGATGGAATTACTGATTATGATTGATGCTTGTCGTCGAGCTTCTGCGCGACAGATAACAGCAGTAATTCCTTACTATGGCTATGCCCGCGCCGATCGCAAAACGGCGGGTAGGGAGTCAATCACAGCCAAATTGGTAGCTAACTTGATCACCCAAGCAGGTGCGAACCGCATTTTGGCAATGGATTTACATTCAGCACAAATACAGGGTTATTTCGATATTCCCTTAGACCATGTTTACAGTACCCCGGTACTTTTAGACTATTTAGCAAGTAAAGATTTATCAGATATTGTCGTTGTTTCTCCAGATGTGGGTGGTGTTGCAAGGGCTAGAGCATTTGCAAAAAAACTCGATGATGCACCTTTAGCAATTATTGATAAACGCCGCCAAACACACAATGTGGCTGAAGTATTAAACCTTGTTGGTGACGTTAAGGGAAAAACAGCCGTGTTAGTAGACGACATGATTGATACTGCTGGAACTATTAGTCAAGGAGCGCGTTTACTGCGGGAACAAGGGGCGCGTCAGGTATATGCCTGTGCGACTCACGCTGTCTTCTCTCCACCTGCAATTGAAAGACTTTCGAGTGGTTTATTTGAAGAAGTTATTGTCACTAATACAATTCCTTTAGATGACAGTAAAAATTTCCCTCAGTTAGTAAAGCTTTCAGTGGCGAATCTTCTAGGAGAAACTATCTGGCGGATTCACGAAGATACTTCTGTAAGCAGCATGTTCCGCTGAAGAATCAATTTAAAGGATTAAGTATCAAGGATGAAGTCTGAAGTTTTTTATCTTCATCCTTTATTCTTTTTTTCACTGTATTATTTTTAATTTACGAAAGTACTCAAAAATTAACTAAAAAAAGAGAAAATTAAATTAATTAAGTTTTAATCAAGTTTCAAAATTGAAATTATCTCATTCAAGTTTTTCAATATTTATTATTATTACGATAAGTATATTTATTCAAATGCCGATCGTTTCTAATAACTACTATATTTTGCCTGTGGCTGTTCATAGCCAAGCAAGCCGATAATCGCAAAACTTTTCGGTCTATTAAAACGAATTAGTCTGTACTAAAAATGACTTGATACATATAGTTAAAAATACTAATATGTAATCACCAGTTAAGTGAATTCATAAAACCGAAAATGAAGGGTTTAAAAAAGAATTGGCTGTGTAAAGTTCTGTTAACAAGCAGTTTCTATTTATTAAATATAGGTTACTCTCAAGCAGCTACAGAAGTATTAGTACCACCATCACCTTTCAAAGGTTTAAGCGGTCTTGCGTTTGATACTCAAGGGCAACTATACACGGGAAGTGTTGCCGACCAAAGAATATATCGGGTTAATGTAGAAACGGGAGAATTTGATATCTTCATTGGGCGTCCCCAAGGTCAAGCTGATGATTTCGTGTTTACCCCTAGCGGACAGGTTTTTTACACTGCTTTACTCAATGGTGAAGTTAGAAGTTTCGACCCGCAAACGGGTAGTGTAACAAATGTTGCTTCTGGAATACCACTTGTAGATGCGATCGCGCTAAATAAAGATGGTCGTTTATTTGCAGGTCAAAGTTTGAGTCCTGATGCTACGGGACTTTTTGAAATTGACCAAACAGGAGTTAATCCTCCACGCTTGATTACCAATCAACTGGGATTGAATGCCTTTATCTTTGGTGCTGATGGGTTGCTTTATAGTCCCGGTCAGTTTACCGGAGAGATTGTCAAAATTAACGTTGAGACTGGTGTTAGCGAACAAGTAGCTTCAAATTTAGGGGTTCCCATCGCTGTAAAATTTAACTCCAAAGGTGAACTATTTGCCCTCGATACTTTAACGGGTCAAGTTTTGCAAGTGGATGCAACAACGGGTCAAGCTAAGATAATTTCTCAACTACAACCGGGAATAGATAATTTAGCTTTTGCTCCCAATGATTTAATGTACGTAAACAATTTTGTAGACAGCGATATTATTGAAGTCAATACAGAAACTGGTACTACACGAACAGTTATAGATAGCGTCGGATTAACCGCACCTGGTGGAATCGCCGTTTTCGATGATGCTCTTTATGTTGCTGATACAAATTCCTATAGAGTTCTAAATCGCGAAACTGGAAGCATAGAACAAACTTTAGCCAACATTGTCACACCAGTTCAAAATCCGCTTAACATTTCCGTCAACGAAGAAAATACAATTATTAGCAGTTGGTTTGCTAATAGCGTACAGCGACTAAATCGGGAAACTGGAGAAGTACTTAATACATATACAGACTTTGGTTTACCTTACGATGCAATTGAACTTCAAGACGATAGTATTTTAGTTGCGGATTGTGGCTTGGGTCAAATTACTCAAATATTGGATGAAAGTGGTAATAATCGACGCACGATCGCTTCAGATTTACTATGTCCAACTGGCTTGGCGACCATAGATAAGGATACTATCTTAGTTACCGAATCTTTAGGAAATCAGCTTTCGCAAATTGATTTAATGACCGGAGAGCGTCAGGTCATTGCAACTGGTTTATCTTCTCCAGAAGGTGTAGCTTACCATCCGGACGGAATAGCAATAGTAGCCGATGTTGGGGAGCAAAGCATTAAAGCTATTGATATAAAAACAGGAAATAAGAGAAATATCAAACAAAATTTACCAATAGGCTTGGAGGGTTTCCCGGGAGGACCACCACCTTATGGTTTTACCGGAATTGCTCTTGCTGATGATACAGTCTACGTAAGTGGAGATATTGATAATTCCATTCGCACCTTTAAGTTAGACAAAAGTGTTTTATCCATTCCAGAAAGTTCTAGTCCAACAAGCTTGCTAGCTCTTGGAACAATTGGTATGGTCTTGGCTTTGACGAAAAAGTTGAAGCGATAACCAAAAGACTTGTTTTGGATTGAGAAATTGGGCTTTGAGAAAGTGAAGTTATTCGCGGATGAGTAAAATTTCCGTGTTTATCAGTTTAGTCCAGGGTTAGACCGACTCTACACTCTTGCAGTAACCTATTACTGCAAAAGATGTCTGCATTGATGACCGAAAATCATAGGGCACAAGCCCCTAAATTGTATTTATGGGGTTAGCCCGTCGGGGATTTTAATCCCCGTGGAAGTCGTGCTTTATTTATGATATAATAGTCTTTGATATTTAATATTTCAGTGTCAAACGTGTTTGTTTACTCATTTAAAGTCAAACCAAAACCGCAACAGACATCAGCCATCTGTGAAGCAATTAGGACATATCAATTTGTCCGTAATAAGGTGCTTCGTTATTGGATGGATAACCGTGGTATTGGTAAAACTGAAATGTTCCGATACAACACGTTGTTAAGAAAAGAATTTAAATTTGTAGAAGATTTAAATTCTCATGCTTGTCAAACTGCGGTTGAAAGAGTTTTAAAAGCCGTTAATCGCTTTTATGCCAATTGCAACAATCAAATTAAAGGAAAGAAGGGATATCCTAAATTTAAAAGAAATACTCGTTCGGTTGAATATAAATTTTCAGGTTGGAAGCTATCAGATGATAGAAAGTATATAACTTTTACCGATAAAAAAGATATAGGTACTTTCAAGCTCATAGGTTCTCGTGATTTAAATTTTTATCAGTTAAATCAAATTAAACGAGTTAGAATTTTACATCGTGCTGATGGTTATTATGTACAATTCTGTGTACAGCTAGACCCCAGGGATACCGTAAAGCCTTTAACTCCCAGCCAAAAAGCTGTAGGCATTGATGTTGGGATTAAATATTTTTTGGCTGATAGTCAAGGAAACATTGAACACAACCCTCAATTTTATCGTCGGGGAGAGAAACAATTAAATCATCTGAATAGAGGTAAATCTAAAAAGTATCGTAAAGGAAAACCACAGTCCCAAAATTATCACCGAGTTAGAATTAGATATGCCAGAAAGCATTTAAAAGTAAGTAGGCAGCGAGAAGAGTTTGTCAAGAGAGTGGCACTCCGTTTAATCCAGTCTAACGATTTGGTCGCTTATGAAGATTTAAATGTTCAAGGTATGGTTAAAAATCGACATCTAGCTAAGTCGATAACTGATGCAGGATGGTCATTGTTTCGTCGTTGGTTAGATTATTTTGGCTATAAATATGGGAAGTTAACAATTGCTGTTGCTCCCCATAATACAAGTCAGAATTGTTCTAACTGCGGTGAAAAAGTGCAGAAATCTCTATCAACTAGAACTCATATTTGTAATAATTGCGGATATACAGAAGACAGAGATATCAATGCAGCGATTAATATTCTGCAAAAGGGGCTAAGTACGGTGGGGCACACCGAATCTTATAAGCTTGGGGAGATAGAACCTCTGGCTGGGTTGGAGAAATCCTGCTCAGTTAAGTTGTGTCTGTGAACCAAGAATCCCCCGCATTTTATGCGTGGGGAGTGTCAAAAGTTTACCCAGGTAGAGCATGAAGGGAGTAGTGCATCAAAAATTATTCGCGAACCAAGACGGAAGAAGGAAGTTTTGTGAGATACTTGTTTTCGGAGAGAGAAAACGATCGCGTTCTCTAGCAAGAATAATTTAAAGTGGTAAGCAACGCTAACTTTGTCTTAATTTTGCTTTAATTTAGTCCCAATTTGCAACCAACTTTCTGTGGGGGGATAAACCTAATGACTCATTTTGGCATAATTTGTCCTGCTGAATCCGGCCACCTGAATACCATGCTTCCTTTAGCAAAAGAACTACAACAGCGCGGCCATCGCCTCACAATGATTGCCCTACAGGATGCTAGAGAGAAAACTATTGCAGCAGGATTGGAATTTAAGGCAATTGGTAAAGACAAATTCCCCGAGGGAAAGCTAAAAGAACGTTTTGTCGAACTAGGTAAACTTAGCGGTTTGGCTGCATTGCGATATACTATAGAGCTATTCAAGGATGAAGCGACTGTACTTCTGAGAGATGCGCCTGTTGTCATTAAAGAATCTGGTGTTGAAGCACTTTTAGTAGATCAAAGTATCCAAGCGGGAGGAGTCGTTGCCGAATTTGTGGGAATTCCCTTTGTCACCATTTGTAGTGCTTTAGTACTAAATAGAGACCCAAATGTTCCTCCATTTAGCACCTCTTGGCAGTATAGTCCTACTTGGTGGGGACGTTTACGTAATCAATTGGGTTATCAGATACTCACTCGGGTTACAAAACCAATTAAAGATTTCATTGATGAGTCTCGACAAAAGTGGAATTTACCGGCCTACTCCAACGTTAATAAATCATACTCTCCACTGGCTCAAATTAGTCATCAACCTGCTGAATTTGAATATCCCAGACTAAATTTACCCGAATGGTTTCATTTTACTGGTCCCTATCATTATTCAACGAATCGAGAACCCGTTCCTTTCCCTTGGGATAAATTAACTGGACAACCCCTTATTTACGCTTCCATGGGGACTTTGCAAAATCGTTTGGTTGATGTGTTCGAGAAAATCGCTTCAGCCTGTGAGGGATTAGATGCCCAATTAGTTATGACTTTAGGAGGTTCAGGTAACCCAGAATC
Source organism: Rivularia sp. (in: cyanobacteria) (assembly GCA_050042755.1). Taxonomy (GTDB): domain Bacteria; phylum Cyanobacteriota; class Cyanobacteriia; order Cyanobacteriales; family Nostocaceae; genus Rivularia. Next base: position 6,638 of record JBHJJJ010000358.1, on the reverse strand, counting down.
ACTAGCGGAATTACCAGGAAACCCCCTAGTTGTCAGCTATGCACCCCAATTAGAACTGCTGCAAAAAGCAACTCTAACTATTACTCATGCAGGTATGAATACTACCTTGGAGTGTTTAACTAATGGAGTGCCGATGGTGGCAATTCCAGTTGCCAACGATCAGCCAGGAATCGCAATGCGGATAGCTTGGACGGGAACAGGGGAGGTTGTACCCCTAAATAAATTGAGCGTGGAAAGCTTGCATAAGGCTGTTAAACAGGTGTTAACGGAAGATTCTTACAAAAAGAATGCTTTGCGCCTGCAAGAGGCGATTAAGCGATGTGGTGGGGTGAAGAAGGCTGCTGATATTATTGAGCAGGCAGTATCTACTGAGGAGCCGGTTTTGGCTTGAAAAAAGCTCTTGTAAGGCAAGGAATAGCTAATCGTATCCGTGATGAGTAAAATAAGGTTGTAGTTGATTGCGGATTTGTTCGTACTGCCTTTGCACTTCTGGTAATAATTTTATTGAACGAGGTTTAATCAATTTCTCGTATTCTAGAGTGACTCGCGGCTCCAACGCTAAAAATCCCAAAATCTTTTGAATGGTGGCTTCTGGAGCTTTACATAAATCTTCATACCTGAGGCAGAGGTAATCTTTTTCAGGTAATGACTCAACATTCTCCAAAAAGTAAGTAGCCGATTCAATTGATGCTTTGGTGACTCGACGCAATCCCAAGTTGAAGTATTTTGTATACATTAATTGGTATATAAGCCGTTTTAGCGGATTTTTGAATATCTGACTGTAGAATTGAGCAATTAGAGCAGTATAGGGATTCCAAGAAGAAAACAAGCTACGTGTAGCTTTCAACTTAGAATTAATTACATGAATTGGATGGCGATGAATAAAGATAAACTTGGCACTGGGAATAATGCTCTTGACATAGATAAATTGGGGCATATCCCAGGGATTTTTCAGCAACAGAGGTTTATCTGGCGAGGATGCAAATTGAATTTTACGGCATAGCTGTTGAAAAATCGGTGCATTGTTAGGAGTAATGCGGAGCTCATCTCCAGCAACATTCTTAAGAATAAACCCATACTCTTCGGGTAAATCTGGAGTCGCCATTACTTTATCAATAATGCGATCGCTTATTCCCAAAGATTTAAAAAGTTGCTCTAATTCCTCAATTGCTTGATTTTCAGTTCGATCAATGTGATTGGATAAAATCTCGTCATATTTGATAATATGATAAGCCTTGACAAAGTTAAAGCACCCAGTCGCCACCAATGTCTTATACAACAAAGTTGTTCCCGAGCGATGTTCTCCCATAATAAATATGGGATTAAATTCTACTTGCGACAACGAATCTAAGTAAGGAGTATCAGCAACAAAATTATCTTTTATTGTTTGCATAATTATAATTTTTTCTATGTGGTTATTTACTGTATTGCAGACAAAATTGGCTTACTAGTACATACTGCTTGTTCAATAATATCAGCAGTTTTGCTTACTCCTCCCGATTGCTTAATAAGCTGATGTGCGGCTAAAACCTAAAGTATTGGGCACAATAAAGTCTGATGTTTTAATCACTGTGTGTTTTTTCAATAACTTATCCATTTTTTCACGAATTTCTAAAGTATTTAACTGTTTAGATTCATTTTTACGAGTATTTTCTCTTGATAAACTTGAACCCTGCTGAGAATCACTTGCAAATGCTTTACAAGCATTCTTCACTTCAGCAATTGGTAAGCCACATTTTTGAAATAAGGAAGAAACAATTTGTTGTGGTTGTGCTACCAAATCTTCATAGCGAACAGCACAAGTAATCATTCCTTGTTTGTGCAATGATAAATAACTTTGCATTTTTGATAACCATAAAGTAGTATGTAAATCTACAGCGCTGGCATCTGTAAAATCTATATAGTCAGCATAGTCCTTGAGTAAAGAAAAAAATCTACTGTAAAAATCAATATTTTCTTTTATTTTTGGTAGGGATTGACTTAGAAAGTCGAAGGAACGTATCGATGATTGAATCACGTCTTCTGCGTTACGATACAAGAAAATACTTCTGGCATCGGGAAAAGTTTGATATATTAAATCTCCTAGTTGAATCCCAAAACCCCGCAACTTAATTGCACAAAATGAGGGTTTTTTCTGCACGCTTGGTTTTGCGAGTAGATAAATACAAGCTTTTAAAAGTCCTATTACTTCCTCGTCATTGCTTCTATCGGGATTACGCATCCCAACAATTTGAGAAAAAACATCTGGTTCTGATAAACTCAGAACTGTATCAACTTGATTAAATACTTTACTCAGTAAGGTAGAACCACAGCGACCAACAGAGTAAATCACGATCAACTGCTCAAATGGTTCTATTTGACTTACTAATAAGGGTAATTCTTTTAAGGGAACTGCAATTAACCTTTGCCCATGTTCGTACTGAGCTAGGTAATAAAAAGGGGCTTGGGAAAGATCGATATCTGAAGGAGTTTCTACAAAGATTGCTCGTTGATTTTGGGGGTCGATACAATATAAAGTAATATTAGGATTTTGAACAATAGTTAAAGGGTCTATATTTTCTCCTTCTTTAAAGTCAAAATCTTCTAATTTAACTACTGTATTTGCAGGAGTTCTATTTTTTGCTTGTATATGAAGAATCTGGGCGTTCATTTGTTAATTTCTACAATAAAATTCTTTCACAAGAGAATCATAATGTTAATCGGTAATTGAGATCAAAAATGAAAATTACTATCATCGCGCTAGGTACAAGGGGTGATGTGCAACCATATGTGGCTTTGGGACTGGGTTTAAAAGCAGCTGGCCATGATGTACGACTGGCATCTATTAACGTATTTGAGAAGTTTGTCAGTAGTCAAGGGCTGAATTTCGCCTCTTTGGGAGGGATTTCTCAGGAATTCGGGGAACGAGTTCAGGCTGTAAAAAACCGCAGCACGTTAGCCTTTCATGGTTTATTGGGCAGAGTTAGCTGGTGGCGTATTTTTGCGTCTGGTTTTGAGCGCTTATTGAGCAACTACTGGGATGTCTGTCAGGGAGCGGAAGCGATCGTTTATTCTCAGCTAGCATTCCCAGCCTATCATATCGCTGAAAAGTTAAGATTACCTTGCTTCGCAGCCTACACGCACCCCATCACCCGTACTCGTGCTTTCCCTTATGCCCTCTATACATCTAATTTTCATTTAGACAGCAATTTTAACTGGCTGACTTATATCTGTGAAGAACAAATCTGTTGGCAATTTACTCGCAAGAAGATCAACCAGTGGCGACGGGCAACCCTAAGCCTACCTCCAATTCCCTTGACAGGAATCTATCCTCAGCAACAACAGCAGCAGATGCCTATTCTCTATTGTTACAGCCCTGCGGTAATACCAAAACCCACTGATTGGCCAGATTGGGCACATATTACAGGCTATTGGTTTTTAGATCGTTCTCCAAACTGGCAACCACCAGGGGAATTGATACATTTTCTTGAGTCAGGCTCCCCACCAATATATATCGGCTTCGGCAGCCGGAATGACTATAACCCAGATGCGATGACAGAATTAGTTTTGAGTGCATTAGCTAAGACTGGGCAACGCTGCATTTTACTAACAGGTCAAGGTGGCTTGGGTAATACTAACTTACCTGATAATATCTTGAAGATTGAATCAGTTCCCTTTGATTGGCTTTTTCCACAAGTGGCAGGTGTGATTCATCATGGTGGTGCTGGTACAATGGCTGCTGCTTTACGTGCTGGTGTTCCTTCTTTCGTTACCCCATTTGCTGCCGATCAACCTTTTTGGGGAGAGCAGGTGGCTAAGTTAGGCGCTGGCTATCCTCCCATTCCGGGTAAAAGGCTGACGGTAGAAGGGTTAGTCGCTGCGATTGAGGCTCTCACCAACGATGAGAGGATGAAAGCTCGCGCCCTTGCTTTAGGAGAAAAGATTCGGTCAGAAGATGGTGTCGCCAGGGCGGTTGAATTGTTTCACCGCTATTTGCCTTCCTACAAAGGCTAAGCATATGGTAATTGGATTCTAAAATAATATAAAAGCAATCTGCTTTTGTTGATTGGAAATGGGAAAGGAAGACAAAGAGTAAAAAATCCAGTAAATCTGAATCACATAATTCCTCGCAAAAAAATGGAAAAAACAGAAATTGTCTATATTGTTAGTTCAGATTGGGGCTGTTATCTATTTGCTTCTTTGCATAGTCTAGTACTATCAGGTTCCAAATTCGATAGCATCCGAATTTTCTGTGTTGGGAAAAAACCTAACAGTTGGAAATTTAATGATTCAAGAATTATTATTGATGAAGTTAATTCTTTAGATGACAATTATTTTTTGCTAAATAAAACATATATAAGTGAATCCCAAGCTGAACGAGTGGTATTCCTGGATGCGGATACGTTAATACTTAGCCCACTACAACAAGTATGGGAAGGAATTAACGCTGATTTCATTGCTAGAATTGCATCTCAATACCAATCCTCTAAATGTAATCTTATTGAATGGAATAATTTATTATCTAGAATTAATGCTTTAGAAGTTCCATATTTTAATTCTGGATTTTGTGTTTTTCAAAATGGTTCTCACAAAGCACTATCTAATTTTTGGAAAGAGCTAACGGAAAAAGGACTTAAAAAAGATTTATTTGACCCTTCTGAAATTCATGGTTCGCGATTTGCTGAGCAAATTGCCCTGTCTTTAGCCGTTGGCTCAGCAAATTTATCACATCAGGCAATGAAACATAAACAACACGCTTTTGGTTGGCAGTTAGAATCATACGATGATGCAGTCGTATATCACACTAGTAGTAAAATATTTTTCACCTATGCTACTAAAATTAACCATGCTAAATCTTTGCATCTAGAATCTTCTGCGATCGCAAATAAATTTAACTTGACTCAGCTTCAACTAAATTGGAATCTTTTGAAACAAAAAGTTAAGTTAAAAATACGACCTAAGTTAATCTGGGATATCTAGACTTCGATAAAAGTAGGAAATAGTATAAAAGTACGAAATGAACCAAATATTTATTCAACTATCGCTTGAGAATCCCGCTCTTCAATCATCTTACGTAAATACTTCTGCCGCTCGCTATCTAGGGGAAAATTCCATACAATTAATGCTGCTAAAAGCAATATCAACCCTTCTGGAGACAAAAAGCGACTGAGTTAGGGGTTTTTTCTTCTTCCTTGGTGAACTTAACTTACCACGAATGCAGCCAAATTAATTAATAATTCCCCTCTGTTTAATGCTTGTTTTTGCTAGCTCAGACAAACCTGGAAAAGTAATAAAATTAAGTTTCAGAATACGTTTTTCAGGTTCATTATCCCAAGCACTATAAATATTTTGCCAATAAGAAAGGAAGATGGGTTGCAATTTTCCTAAAGACTGCATGAAAGAGTAATAGACTCGATCTATTACTTCCCTATCGGGAGAAACATTTTGCCGAATTTCCAGGTCAAATGCGAGATATTGTCTATCTTCTTCATAAATTACTTTAGCACGATATAGTCCGGTAAGAATATCATCAAGTTCTTCACATTTTACTACTGCATCTAACATGTATTCAGTGAAATTCGGACCACCAAGAATTATACATTTGTCTGCTCTACCTGTGACAGCGATTAAATCGGGAAGTTGATCGCTAGTTTTGGATAAAATTTCTATAAGTATTTTATTCTCGGAATCTAGATGTTCTGAGTTAAGAACAGCTTGTCTCAATTCCTTCCAACTGTGTAAGGAAACTTTATCATAGATAATGTAGCGCACCAGGGGAATTCCTTGCCAACGAGTTACACAAAGGTGCCCATCAATGTTTTCTAAGAAAGTATCCCTAGAAACGAAATTAAAGAAGTGGGGAATCGGGGATTCAAAACCCAATTTAGCAGCCTGATTATTATTTCGATATAGTAGTTTTCGCAGAGTTACCGTTGCTTGTGATTCAACTCCAAGGGTATCCGTATCTGCACTACCATAAATAGAATACATAAATGAAACCTCATCCCCTAACCCCGCACGATTCTGGAGAGAAGTTCGTAAACTTTCTGGAAAAGGTTCAGCACCAACCATATACCTTATTTTTTCTAATGGTAGAGATATTTTTAAATCACTTGCTTTTAGATGAAAATAAGGAATTGCTGATGGAACTATGAACACTATAATCTGCTCCACTAAGGATTCCATAGTGGAGATAATTTCAATAATTTCATCAAGATTATTTCCTGGAGAAAATACAAAGAAGGGATAAGTTGAATCAACTGCAATATTTTTTAAATTCCAAGAAAGCGCATCTCCACCAACCCAACTACCCAAGCTATATCCTACAATTGCTAGAGTTTTCTTTTGGTGAATGGCAAAAGTACCTTCAAGAAAATTCTTGATAGCTTTCGGTGAAGAGCCATTACCTGACTTCATTTGGGGCCAGTAGAAGGGTTGTCCAGAAGAACCGGAAGATTTATTGATGCTAAAACATTTGTCATAATCATCTGCTAATAATTCTTCCCATGGGTAAGCAAGGGCATAAGTTTCTTTATCTGACTGGGGTAAATTTTCAAATTCATCTCCGATATTTATCCCTTGTTTTTACAAAAATTGTTTATAAGCAGGTACGGATTTTTGAACACGTTGTGCTACATCAGATGCTAGTTTTTTTGAAC
>JBHJJJ010000357.1:0-13912 GCA_050042755.1 Rivularia sp. (in: cyanobacteria) | reverse complement strand
GGCGAAGCGCAGTGGGAAACAGCGTCGGAAAAACCGGGAAAAACTCCCCAAGAGGGCCTCACGTAGCAGTGGTGCCTTTTGAGGGGCGTTCGCAAGCAGAACAATGGAATTATTATTTACGCTCTTTAGGATAAAAAAAGGCTGGAGTTAATTACGGAAAGAGGGGAGGGAGGGGGAGGGAAGGGGAAAAGGGGATAAGGGGAGAAGGGGACAAGGGGACAAGGGGATAAGGGGACAAGGGGACAAGGTAGAATTTTAACTGTTCACTGTTCACTGATAACTGATGTTCGATAACCTTGAATTAATTTCACAAGTGGCAGTTACCGCAGCCCAAATGCGAGACATTGAAGCGCGTATCTTTGCAGCAGGAATGCCAGTAGCAGCTTTAATGGAAAAAGTAGCAGCACTTATTACCCGTCGAATTGAAGAGATTTTGCTCCAAGGAGAAAAGAGGAGTTTTTCGGGCGATTCTTCCCCCATCTCCCCATCCCCTCACATCGGAATCCTTGCAGGGCCAGGTCATAATGGTGGTGATGCTTTAGTTGTAGCTCGCGAGTTGTACTTTCGCGGATATCAAGTTAGCGTTTATTGTCCTCTTTCCAAGGTTAAGGAATTAACTTCCCAGCATTTACAATATGTCCGCAGTTTGGGTATTCCTTGCTATGAATCTATTGAAAAGCTGCAAGATTGTGATTGTTTTATTGATGGTTTGTTTGGTTTCGGCTTAGAAAGGGATATTACAGAACCGATTGCAAGTGCGATCGCTCTGCTAAATCAATGGAATAAACCAATTTTTAGTATTGATTTACCTTCGGGTTTACATACCAACACAGGAAAAGTTATGGGAATCGCAGTAGGCGCTACCTATACTTTGTGTCTGGGTTTGTGGAAATTAGGTTTACTTGAAGACCAAGCTTTAGAATATATCGGTAAAGCTGAATTAATTGATTTTGATATTCAATACACAGATGTGCAAGCTGTATTGGGAGAATCTCCGAAAATCAAACGCATCACTACAGCCACCGCACTTTCTACTCTTCCTTTAGCCCGCCCTTTAGTAACTCACAAATATAAAGAAGGACATTTACTATTAATTTGTGGTTCTCGTCGCTATTCGGGTGCTGCTATTTTAACTGCCTTAGGGGCACGTGCTTCTGGTGTGGGACTACTTTCGATCGCCGTACCCGAATCTCTCAAAACTACCATAGTTTCCCATTTACCTGAAGCCGTAATTATTGGCTGCCCAGAAACTGAAAGCGGCGCAATCGCAAAATTACAATTACCAGAAAATCGCGCTCTAAATTCCTTCGATGCGATCGCAGTTGGTCCTGGTATAACAGTAGAAGCCAACGGAATTTTACAGATATTATTAGATAGTTCCAAAAATTTACTATTAGATGCCGATGGTTTAAATATTCTCGCAAGCATGGGAGGTGTGCAAACCTTACAAAAACGGCAAGCATCAACCATACTTACTCCCCACTCAGGAGAGTTCAAGCGTTTATTCCCCGAAATCGAAAATACTATTCAAAATAAAGTTTTGGCCGTCCTTGAAGCTGCCAAACAATCTGGTGCAATTATATTGTTAAAAGGTCCAAGAACTGCCATTGCAAATCCTCAAGGTTGCGTTTGGATTAATCCTCAAAGTACCCCAGCTTTAGCTCGTGGAGGTAGTGGTGATGTTCTAGCTGGATTACTCGGCGGATTAATGGCGCAAGCTCAAACGCGTAATTTGTCTGTAGAAAAAATGGTGGCAACTGCTGCATGGTGGCATGCTCAAGCAGGTATTTTAGCCACTCAAGAAAAAACTGAATTGGGAGTAGATGCTTTCACTTTGACACAATACTTAACGCCCGTTTTCAAATTATTTACTTAGTAATTCGCGATACTCTACCTTCCTTAAGCCAGAGATTTACCGCCGCTTTCTTACTTAAATTAGGAATTACATACCAAACGCGAGTGAGCTAAATCGCGAATCAATGGTACTCGCATACTAATATATGTACTCATGGCGCTAATTTGTTCGCTACTAAGTAGCTTCTTTGTTTCTAATTGTTTTAGTAACTGCTTTAGAAGATCCGCATCATTTAAATTTAGGAGTGTATTGGTTTCGGTTTCTTCTATCACAGACCATACATGACGCATTGTAACTGCTCGCTCTTTGAGTCCTAACATGACTTTATTATTCCAAATCTAAATTAAATCTAAATCCTTCTTTCTAACCAACACGTTATTTTCTAAAAGTCCAGTTGTATTCCCGAATGCTTTTATTCTGGAGGCTAGTTGAAGAATCTAAAGAAAATCTTAAATCTTAAATCTAAAGAAAATGTTAAATATTGCGATATGTTTCAGATTTGATGAGAATGTACAAGTTTTTTAATATAAATCAATTTTCATAAAATTACTTACTTTCATAACCTTAAAGTTTTAAGTCAAATAGAACTAGATGAAGCGCAATAACATAAAGAAGATCAAGCGTCAACTCAAAATGTATTATAGTTGACTTTTTAAACAGGGCACAAGTTATAGAAATATACTTTTAGGAATTCATATAGAAATTACGCCACAAGATATCAAGAAATTCTAAAACTAATTACTAATTTGATCGCCGCAGCAGAACTTATAGATAGCCATGGCGTTAATGCACAAAGGCTAACCGCTGAAAAATCCTAGATATCTGATTTTTTTTAATCTCACCAAACAAAAGCCCCGTTGTCTGACGGGGCTTTGTCGGTAATGTCAGTTGTTTTTAAAATCCCAAAATAAATCCTAACTGACAAAGATTAAAAAAAAATAAAAAAGTAGTAAAAGTTTCTTTTGTGATGTGAATATATTTATTAGTTTATATTTCTCAATTTAAAGGGAGTCAGCTAATATAAAGACTCTTAAGATAAATAAATAAAGAAGCGCCAGTCCGATACATGGATTGGCGCTTATTTATTTATAATCAAATTCCTCTGCGTAGAAGCTAGCGAATAACCTTTTAGTTGAATATATATTAGGAATGGCTGCAACTGGCACTTTTTTTTGTAGGGTGCTTGTACACTGATTGATTGTGAACCCAATAATAAGGCTGCGGAGTGTACGGCACCATCCGAATCTTGTGACACTTGCGGCCATACCTGATTTGAGTGTGTTCACAACAAAACTTTGCAATACTACAAATATTAACAAAATAGAAAATATTTCCATAATCACAGCGATTAAGTATTACCCTTGTGAAAGTGCATTTGAAAGCTGTGGAATTAAGAATATAGTTTATCTTTTAGAGCTTAGCTGCTTAGGAAGTTATCCGTATCCTCTGATAACGCAGAAACTAACGGATAAAGGTGATTCAGACTGTTGGCAAAGTAAAGTATTAGAGGAGCAAAAGTATGGCACAAGCAAAATCTGGTGACAACGTAAAAGTTCACTACACGGGCAAATTGGATGACGGTACCGTTTTTGATTCCTCAGCCGAACGCGAACCTTTGCAGTTTTCCCTCGGTTCGGGAAATGTAATACCTGGTTTTGAAGAAGCGATAGTTGGCATGACTCCTGGAGAGTCAAAAACTGCAACCATTCCAGCAGAACAAGCTTATGGCCCTCAACGCGACGAACTAGTAATAACAGTTGAGAAAGAGCAAATACCCTCAGACTTATCAGTTGAAGTTGGTCAACAATTACAAATTTCTCAAAACAACGGTGAAGTAATCCCGGTGATGGTTACAGATGTTTCGGATTCTAAAGTCACCCTTGATGCTAATCATCCCCTAGCAGGAGAGCAATTAACTTTTGATATTCAGCTAGTTGAACTTAATTAATAAATAGGCATAGGGGAAGGTAAGAGGTAAGATATAAGAGGTAATCATAATTATCTACCCCCTCTACCCCCTCACCCTTGTCTCCTTGCTCCGGGATAAAATTAATTCAAAATCTCTCAACATTCTTAAACTTTTGACTCTTCTCACTCATAGCCCTTGCAGCTTCACCACAAGTACGAGGAGTGGGAAAAATCTTTTCAGGATTGGCTAAACCTTTACTATTAAAAACTTGCTTAACCCACTGCATAGTTTCTAAATCAGCAGTGGAAAACATATCCGGCATGAAACATTTTTTATCCGCACCAATTCCGTGTTCGCCGGAAATACTACCACCAACTATCACGCATAGCTTCAGAATTTCTCCACCGACTTCTTCAACTTTTTCTAATTCACCAGGAATGGAATTATCGAAGAGAATGAGCGGATGCAAATTACCATCGCCGGCATGGAATACATTAGCAATTTTATAACCGTATTTCTCACTTAAAGCCTCAATCTCTTGCAATACATAAGGCAATTGCGTCCGAGGAATTACACCATCTTGTACGTAATAATCTGGACTTAAATGCCCTGCAGCAGCAAAGGCTGCTTTTCTCCCTTTCCACAATTTTAAACGCGTTTCTGGATCGCTAGCAGAAGTTACATTACGCGCACCATTTTTTTTACAAATATCAATAACCCGCTGTTTATTCGCATTCACCTCTACATCTAAACCATCGATTTCAACTAATAAAATCGCTACAGCATCGCGAGGATAACAATTCGTTGCAGTTACATCTTCCACCGCATTGATACTCATGTTATCCATCATTTCCATACCACCAGGAATAATCCCAGCGCTGATGATATCGGAAACGCTAGCCCCTGCAGCTTCCACGCTAGTAAAATCTGCTAACAACACGCAAATAGATTCCGCACTTTTAAGAATTCGCAAAGTTATCTCTGTGGCAATTCCCAGGGTACCTTCGGAACCAACAAATATACCAGTCAAATCGTAACCCGGCATTTCCGCAATTTGTCCGCCTAATTCCACAATATCACCATTGGCGGTGACAACTTTTAATCCTAAAACGTGGTTAGTAGTCACACCATACTTTAAACAATGTACTCCACCGGAGTTTTCCGCTACATTACCGCCAATAGAACAAATAATTTGACTCGAAGGGTCTGGAGCATAGTAAAAACCAGCACCACTGACTGTTTGAGTTACCCAATTATTAATCACTCCAGGCTGAACTATAACCCGCTGGTTATCTAAATCGATATTAAGTATTTGCCGCATTAAAGAAGTTACTATTAAAACGCATCCGGCTATAGGCAAAGCACCACCAGATAAACCAGTACCGGAACCCCTTGCAATAAAAGGAACTGAATATTTATTGCATATCTTTACCACTTCAGCAACTTGTTCTGTAGTTTTGGGTAAAACCGCCACATCCGGGCGTTGACGATAGGCTGCTAAACCATCACATTCATAAGTAATCAGTTCCTCACGACGTTCTACAACGCCTTTTTTACCTAAAATGCGATGTAACTCTTTGATTATGGGTTTCCAGTCGCGTTTTTGGGATTTTTCTTGAGTAAGCATGGTTTATTGTTAGGTGTGAGGTGCAATAGTTGTATTTAGTCAGTCTTATTACTATTGTTACAGGAGTTTGATCAAAGCGGATTTTTCTATCTTTGGGATTTTAAATCTGTTGAGGTTAGAGTGTCTTATGGGATAAAGAAACGTAGTTTAGCTAACAATTAAAATTTTTTTGGCAAAAAACCTATAAAAATAACTATTGCCATAAATATATCCATCGCGTTAAAATATAACTAACGTTCGATATAAAAAAGTTTGAATAACTGAATGCCGAAAATTGTAGATCGTAAAAAGTATAGAAAAGAACTGCTATGGAAAAGCTTTGATTTATTTGCCCAGAAAGGTTATGGTTCCGTCACCATGCGGGAAATTGCCAAAGAACTAAATGTTTCGACGGGAACACTGTATCATTATTTTCCGAACAAAGAGGCTCTGTACTTACAACTAGTAGAAGAACAAACGGAACAAGACATTTCAAATTTTATCACCGAAGCTGGTAGCCCGGAAACATTACAAGAAAGAATAAAAGTCTTGATCGACTTTATTGAAAAAGACGAGGATTATTTTATCAAGCAAACTCTGTTAAACTTTGATTTTTATCAACAGCAAGAGCGTAGTGAAATTTTATCTAACGAAACCTTGAAAAAAGCTTTTAAACAGACAGAAAAAGCGATTTCAGGCTATTTACAAATTGAAGATAAAGCTGTTATAGACTTTGTTTTAAATTTTATCGGAGGCTTGCTTACATCCAGAATGTTAGGTGGAGAAGAAATAGCTTCTTATAAAGAACAAGGAGAGCTATTAGCAAAAATGTTGAATGCTTATTTAAGGAATGAGAAATAAGTAAGAAGTAAGAAGTAAGAAGTAAGAAGTAATGAGTTAAGAGTAATAAGTAAGAAGTAAGAAAGTAGGGATAAATAAACCGTTGGGGTAAGTACAAGAATGTAAATTAACTTAGGAGTGTAAGTACCTTCGTCTTATTCCTACTCACTACTCACTATTCACCTTAATATAGTTGTTTGAAAAAATCCAAAATTATGTGACTATGCAAATACTTTCAAAACCTTCTAATAAAATAATTGGATTGGTAGCAACCGCTACTGTAATGACAGGTACAATTGCTATTTACGGAATCTCCCAAATTAGCTTTCTGAGTCCACCAGAAACACCTGTCATCGAGACACAGCCCGTAGTTAAAAAAGTCACTGCCCTAGGAAGATTGGAACCACAAGGAGAAGTAATTAACTTATCGGCACCTTTGGCACTCGATGGCGATCGGGTTGCAAAACTATTAGTAAAAGAAGGTGATAAAGTAAAAGCGGGAGATGCGATCGCAATTTTAGATTCCCAAAAAAGATTGCATTCGGAGGTATTGCAAGCAAAAGAACAAGTAAGGATGGGGCAAGCTAAATTAGCCCAGGTGAAAGCAGGTGCAAAAAGCGGACAAATTCAGGCGCAAGAGGCGACTATTGCACGTTTACAAGTAGAAAAAACTACTCAAATAAGAGCAAAAAAAGCTGCTATCGCACGTTTACAAGCAGAAAAAACCACGGAAATGGCAGCACAAAAAGCCAGTATTGGGCGCTTGCAAGCAGAGCTTAATAACGAAGCAGCCGAATATAAACGCTATGAAAAACTTTTTACTGAAGGTGCAATTTCTATATCGTTGCGAGATAGCAAACGTTTGAATTTACAAACTGCACAACAGCAACTTTCGGAAGCACGAGCAAATCTCAACCGCATTCAAGCATCAAGAGAGCAGCAACTTTCGGAAGCACGAGCAAATCTTAACCGCATTCAAGCATCTGGAAACGAACAAATAATAGAAGCTAAAGCTACTTTAAATCAAATTAGCGAAATTCGTCCGGTGGATATTCAAGTGGCGCAAACTGGGGTAGATAATGCTAAAACTGCTTTAAAACTAGCAAAAACTAACTTAGAACAAGCTTACATTCGCGCACCGATAGCTGGACAAATTCTTAAGATTCACACGCGAGAGGGGGAGAAAATGGCTGATGAAGGTATCGCCGAATTTGGAAAAACTCAACAAATGATGGTAGTTGCAGAAGTATATCAAAGCGATATTGAGAAAGTTAAATTGGGACAAAAAGCTTTAATTACCGCACAAGCTTTCTCCGGAATTTTACAGGGAGAAGTTTCTCAAATAGGTTTACAAATTAACAGACAAAACGTCTTTAGCAACCAACCAGGAGAAAATTTAGATCGTCGAGTAGTTGATGTAAAAATTCGTCTCAACCCAGAAGATAGTAACCGCGTAGCAAGTTTTACTAATTTACAAGTTCAAACAGAGATTGAATTACGATTTTAAATAGTTCAATTTATAACGAATGTTTGATATATATTCTGAGCTTACTGTTTGATTTATTTATAACGAATGTCTGATATAAGGAAAATGGAGGGGAGCGCAAATGTTTTTGCAAAATAAATGGTGGGTAATAGCAGAATCAAAAGCAATCGGTAAACAACCTGTTGCACTCAAACGACTGGGTGAAGACTTAGTATTATGGCGAGATAATAACGGGAAAATAGTATGTCAAAGCCAATATTGTGCTCATCGCGGCGCAAGTCTAGCATTGGGCAAGGTAGTCGGAGGCTGTATAGAATGTCCATATCATGGTTTTCGTTTTGCAGCTTCGGGAAACTGTACATTAATACCTTGTGAAGGAGAAGATGCTCGCATAAGCAACAAAATGCGGCTTGTTAATTATGTAGTGCGAGAAATTCACGATTTAATATGGCTGTGGTGGGGAGAAGAAAAATCGAATTATCCACAAATACCTTGGTTTGAAGAATTGGAAGATAATCCCCGACGCTGGGCTTCGGGTACCATGAGTTGGGATATACCTTTTACCAGAGCAGTAGAAGGCTTACTGATCGACTTACATCATGTAGCCTTTGCTCATCATAGAGTTGCTTGGTTATCCGGTTTTAGTTCCGCAACATTACTTAAACCTTTTGAAATAGAAGTAAAAGACGAAATAATTCATAGTTGGGGAGAATTAAAATCACAGCCAAGTGATAAGAAAAAGAGCATTTTCAAATTTGAACACTGGCTTAACTTTCCGAATTTAGCATTATTTGATTTTGGTTTTGCTGGAATAAAGCTGTTTGTAATGGCCACACCAATAGATAAAGATAATACCCGGGCATATTTTCGTTACTATACCCCATTTGGTAGTCCTTGGATAAGTCGTTTAATTTCCAGATTATTTGTTTGGGTTGAATTAAATTTTGTGCAGCCAGATGACTATAAAATTCTCAGTTCAAGTAAGCCGCAAGAAAGTGGTTTAAGGGTAAATAATTTTGTTCATGCTGATAAAGCAATAGTGATGTGGCACAAAATGTATGAAAGTGAAATGAGTTAGTTGATAGAAAAGCCCGCAGGCTGTAAGCCTGGGGCTAGGAAAACAAAGCCCGTCTTCACGGGCTAAGAATTCTTAAGCGCCCGTGAAGACGGGCTTTGTAAATGTAGCTGCACCCTTTAAGGGTGTGAGGTAAAATGTTTTTCAAAAATTGGGATGCTCCCTGATTGTTAGTTGTTAACGGTTGAATTTCATCATCTAAAATCAACATTCAACATATAAAATATAGAGTCTCATGAATACAGAAATAATCCGTTTAGAAGAAGCGCAAATCGATCGAGCAACAGAAGCTCTAGTTGATGCATTCAGTAAAGATCCAATTTTGCAGTACATTCTACCTGAAGAAATTAGCAAAAGAGATAAAATATCTCGCAGCTTTTCAGAAATCAATTTACGCTATTGTCAACCATTAAAGAACGTATACACGACTCCAGAAATTAAAGGTATAGCAGCTTGGATACCGCCAGGAGAATATCCTTTAAACTTCTGGAGATTATTACAACTAGGATTCTACAAGATTCCACTTCTCCTTGGATTTAGAAGATTAAGAAAATTTCTAACCTTATTTTCATTATTTGAGAAATATCATAAAGAGGATATGCATCAACCGCATTGGTATTTATTAATCTTAGGAGTATCGGAAGCTTCTCAGGGGCAAGGGATTGGTAGCTTATTGATTCAACCAATTCTTGAACAAGCAGATAAAGAAAACTTACCTTGTTATTTAGAAACATCAACAGAAAGAGCCGTCCGTTTTTATCAAAGACATGGCTTTGAAATTCTGAGAAAAATAGAAAAACCAATTTCATTCTGGACGATGAAAAGAGAACCAAAAAGAATTTAGGGAGAAGAAGAAGAATTCCTAACTCCTAACTCCTAACTCCTGATTGTTCACTGTTCACTGTTAACTATTTATCATGTTACGTAAACTATTTCGCCGCACGCCTTTAGCATGGCTGCAATTGAAAAAAGAGAAAACGCGTCTCGCAGTTGCTTTAGCGGGAATTGCTTTTGCTGATATGTTGATGTTTGTACAATTGGGATTATTAGATGCACTTTTTGATAGCGCGACTAAACCTCATCAAACATTAGAAGCCGATTTAGTTTTAATTAATCCTCAATTCCAAACTTTATTCTCAGTAAAAAGCTTTTCTAGAGAAAGATTGCAGCAAACATTAGCATATGAAGGAGTAAAAACCGTACGTCCTTTATATATTAATACTGCTCAATGGCGCAATCCAGAAACTCGTATTAATCGAGCAATTTTAGTATGGGGAATCGATCCGATTAATCCTGCCTTTGATTTTCCAGAAGTCAATCAAAACCTGAATAAATTAAAGCAATTAGATAAGGTGATATTTGATCGTGCATCTCGTCCAGAATATGGTCCAATTCCAGATTTAATTAAACAGAAAGGAAGTGTAGAAACCTTAGTAAATGAACAAACTATCCAAGCCATTGGTTTATTTCAAATGGGCGCATCTTTTGCCGCAGATGGAAATATTATTACCAGTGATTCGACTTTTTTAAAACTGTTTCCAAATCGCCAACCAAATCAAATTGAAGTCGGTTTAATTAAACTGAATGCAGATGCAGACGTAGAAAAACTGCGATCGCAACTAAAAACTAATTTACCTAAGGATGTCAGAGTGCTGACACCACAGGAATTTGCTCAAACAGAGAAAGATTATTGGGGAAATCAAGGTATTGGATTTATTTTCGGTATTGGGGTAGTAGTGGGCTTTATCGTCGGGATTGTAATTGTTTATCAAATCCTTTATTCTGACGTTTCCGAGCATCTACCAGAATACGCCACACTTAAAGCAATGGGATATAGCGATCGCTATTTAATGGTGATGCTGATGCAGGAAGCTTTGATCATGTCTGTGCTAGGTTTTTTACCGGGAATGTTACTTTCCATGGGGTTATATCAAATTACTTTTGCTGCTACTTTGCTACCAATTGCAATGAAAATTGATCGTGCAATTTTTGTACTAACATTGACAATTATTATGTGTATTTTTTCAGGTGGAGTTGCAATGCGAAAACTACAAAGTGCAGATCCTGCTGATGTTTTTTAGCTGTAAATAACTAACATTTAAATAGTCATTTTGTATCCGCTCGCGGAAGTGCTTATTAAAAAATCTTTCCTGACTAATACCATTTCTTTATAAAGATGCGCTTAATTTAGTCCACGCAGGTAGGCTTCGTAAGTGTAGCTCCAGCCTTTTAGGCTGAGAGCGATTTAGCGCAGCCTCATACAGAATTGGTATAAGTTAATAAATGAGAATAAATTGAGGAGGAATTATAATGACAAACGAATCTACTAATTCAATTAACAACCAAACGCGGGAAGCTTGGAATAGTACTGCTAAAATATGGGATGAAAAAATGGGTAATGAAGGTAACGACTTTCATAAATATTTAGTTCGTCCCAGTATAGAAAAATTATTACAATTAAAACCGGGACAAAGAATATTAGATATCGGTTGTGGTAATGGTTTAACTACTCGTAGATTAGCTAGTTTGGGTGCAAAAATTCTGGGAATAGACTTTGCATCAGAAATGATTAATCATGCTCGTCAAAGAACTAGTTATAATCAAGAATTAATTGAATATCAGGTTATAGACGCTACCGATGAAGCCGCGTTATTAAAACTTGGTGAAAACTCCTTTGATGCAGCAGTTTCTGCAATGGCTTTAATGGATATGGCAGAAATTGAACCTTTATTTAGAGCGCTGACAAAATTAATTTGTCCTGGAGGTTGTTTTATCTTCGCTGTCATGCACCCCTGTTTTAATAGCATGCATAGTACTATGGGAGCCGAATTAATAGAGTTAGAAAACAAAATTTATACTGAATATTTCGTCAAAGTTAAAGCCTACATTAAACCGAGTAAAGTACGTGGACTAGCACTAGACAATCAACCGCAGCCACATACTTATTTTCATCGTCCTTTACATAATTTGTTAAATACAGCTTTAAATTTTGGTTTTATTTTAGATGCTTTAGAAGAACCTACATTTCCACCGGAATTTGCTGCAAAAAAATTTGATATGAGTTGGTATAAATTTAGCGAAATTCCACCCGTTATTGTTGCAAGATTGCGACTTTTATAACGAACATCATATTTATAAAAATCCAACCATAAACAGAAATTAAAGCCTGTGTTCAGCTTCGCTGAGGCTTAGACAGGCTTTGTAAATGTAGACTCACCCTTCTAGGGTGAAGGCAAAATACAAATTACACACAATTAAAATATCATGTCAAAACAACCAGTAATATCAGTTAAAAATCTCAATCACTACTTCGGAGAAAAAAATCTCCGCAAACAAGTATTATTTGATATTAATTTGAATATTAATGCTGGTGAAATCGTCATTTTAACTGGTCCATCTGGTTCCGGTAAAACAACTTTACTAACTTTAATGGGTGGCTTACGTTCCGCACAAGAAGGTAGTTTAAAGATTTTACAACAAGAAATACGTGGAGCTAACAAAAAACAATAAACTAAAATTCGTACAAATATAGGCTATATTTTTCAAGCACATAATCTCATGAGTTTTTTAACAGCAAAACAAAATGTACAAATGTCCTTGGAATTGCATGAAAAATTCTTAGAGCAAGATATTGGTGCAAAAGCTACCACAATTTTAGAACAAGTTGGTTTGGGAGATAGAATCGATTATTATCCAGAAAAACTATCGGGAGGGCAGCGACAAAGAGTAGCGATTGCTCGCGCTTTAGCGAGTCACCCTAAAATAGTTTTAGCTGACGAGCCTACTGCCGCACTTGATAAAAAATCAGGGCGGGATGTGGTGGAAATTATGTATAAATTAGCAAAAGAACAAGGGTGTACAATTTTGTTAGTCACCCACGATAATCGTATTTTAGATATTGGCGATCGCATTATTTATATGGAAGACGGAAAATTAATTAGTGATGGAGTTGATGTTGCTGCAAAAGTCAGTTAAATCAAGCAATATGAATTTAATTAAAAATACATTTTTAGCCGACAGATAGTTTAAATTAAGTGCTTGCTTTTTGTCACAAACTGAGCGAAACAATATATCAACTTGCAGACGAAAAATTCATTAAACTAGTACCGCTTCGCGGAAGTAAGAAGTAAGAAGTAAGAAGTAAGAAGTAAGATTTTATAGGCTTTTCAGCCATTTTTAATGGTTGCCTTATTTACGCCTACTTATACTAGATAAAAGACGCAATATCGGTGGATAATTTTATGGTTGAACAAATTTTAGTCTCTGACGATAATTTCTATATCCCAGACGCTAGCAAATTAGTTACCGAAGACGATACCCCTGTGGATAACTTTGCATCTGCTAAACAACAACGACTTTTAGTCAGTTCTCTTTACAGTTCTTTACAAAATCAAACTTTTTTAGCAGCAGCGAATGTCGGAATCTATCATATATATAAACAACCTCCCATAGTGCCTGATGTCTTTGTCAGCTTTGATGTGCAAGTGCCAGAAAACTGGTGGGATAAAAACAACCGCTGTTACTTAGTTTGGGAATTTGGTAAACCCCCAGAAGTTGTAATTGAAATAGTCTCAAATAAAATCGGCGATGAATTAGGCGATAAACTAAAAACTTACGAACATATGCGAGTAAGTTATTACATAGTATACGATCCTACTCAGCAATTAGGAGAAAAGCTTCGGATATATCAACTTGTGGGAAGACGGTATCAAGAAATTTCGGAAAATTGGTTAGAGCATATTGAATTAGGCTTAACTTTGTGGGAAGGAGAATTTGAAGGAAGACAAGATACTTGGCTGCGTTGGTGCTACCAAGATGGTACAGTTTTACCGACAGGAGATGAACGCGCTCAAACCGCCGAGCAACAAGTCGAAGATGAGAAACAGCAAAAAGAACAAGCGCTGTCTCGTGCAGAGCTTTTAGCAGAAAAATTGCGAGAAATGGGTGTAAATCCAGATGATTTATAAAGAGGTTGGATTGATTATCTTGATTAACTTAAATTAATTTACTGCAACATAACTTTCAACAACTTCTTTCCAAATTAAATAAGCAAATCCATTTAAATGTACGCCATCTGTAGTGTATTTAGCATCTAATCTATTTTCGGCATCTGCTAAATGAGAAAATAAATCTATATATTG
>JBHJJJ010000356.1:0-43017 GCA_050042755.1 Rivularia sp. (in: cyanobacteria) | reverse complement strand
GGAGGCAAAAAGTGGTGTAGATTTTCTTCCCACTTTATTGAGGCAAAAAGCGGTGTAGATATTCTTCCCGCTTTATTGCCGTGCCGTTGCTTGTACACTGACTGATTTTTAAGGTAATAAGACGGTGAGTGTACGGCACCACCCGAGTTTTGTGACGCTTGCGGGCATTCCTGTCTTAATTATTCGGAATTATTCTATCGAAAGCATCTACATTATGAATAGCTAGTAACTAACTCAATTTAAATTAATTTTGTTTTCTTTAAAGATAAAAAATAATTAGTAAAAATATTTTCCAAAAGTGCCTCTATAAATGCTTATGGTAATCATTATAAATAAATTAGACAGCTAATCAAAAAGACAGAGAGATAACGATGTATCCTCTGCCATAAATTATAATTTTAAGTTATACACGAAATTTAATTCAGTTAATAACTCAGAAAAACCTTTTTGTTTAGAATAATTTTAGTTTTGAGCAGGCTGAACAAATCCCAAAGTTAGGCTGTCCTTCGCAAGGAAGTGGGATAAATGATAAGCACGCTCCTCAGTTTTAACAAGGATTTGTTCGTACAAATGTCTTGTGCCTCTATCACCCAAACTCTCAGCTTGAGTAGCTTGACGACGAATTACGACCATAAGAGCTTGCTCTGCTTTCAAATCATTTTCTATCATTTGACGACAAGAATAAACACCATCAGATTCTTGTTCAAAGCAGCATAATTCCGCTAATTTACTGAAGGTAGCAGCAGGTACACCGCCAAGTCCATTCAAGCGCTCTCCAATTTCATGGATATGTCCTTGTACTTCTTCATAGCAATCTTTAAAAAAGTCGTGTAGCGAATAAAATTCCGAACCTTCTACAACGAAATGATGCTTTTGGTATTGTACGTATAGCGCTTGAAAACTAGCCAATATAACATTAAAACCTTCACAAACTGGCTCTGTAACGCTCTTATCAAGCAAGACTGGATTGTCATAAACCTGACCAAAATTTTGTAATAAAGTTTGTGTATCAGCCATTATTCTCCTCGCTTATTATCTCTAGTCGGCAGTCCTATTTACTAACTGCTTAGTTTTTATATATTAGCACCATAAAAAACAAATTACGTCTGTAACATATGAGATATTTTTTATTTTTATATTCAACGTTTTTGAATTTTTACTAGTTACAAACATATTTTTAGAACCTTATTGAGATATTTTTCTAATTTTTATGGCTATAGGATGCAAAACTACAATCGATCGATCTACATCTAAAAGCCTGTAAATATGGCAATTAACTAAGTTTGAGACAACCAACTTTGGCATGTCCTAATGAATAAAAACCATAATTACATTTAACAGAAAAACTTCTAGATAAAATTTGCGATAAATTTAGTCTAAGATAGCTAGTATTTTATTTTTTTTTAAGCCAAATTGGCAGATTTAATCGCAGAGTGTTCGACCACCTTAAATATGATGCGTGAAGATAGGGAGAGGGAAGAGAGGGAAGAGGAGCCACTCCGTTGCTCCGGAACACGCACCGTTGTAGTAAGTGGCGTGGGGGAGAGGGGGAGGAATAATTTTTGATTTACGCGCTATGCTCCTCAAAATTAATGTGGTGGAGTACTACTGACATAGCTTCCTAGGGGGTTTATCCCCTCACGAACAACCAACTGGGACTTTTAGTAATAAATGCTATATAAAATAATCTTATGATTACCGACATTGAGTAAGAGGAGGAACAGAAGGAGAAATTTTTATCGGTAATCTGATAAACCTAAAAGGAGTAACTCTTCAAAGCAGGAGTCCTAACTGGCCTAACTTAAATCTTGCGCCTTGCGAATAATTAACTAAAAAATAAATTTAATCATGAAAAATATTACCAATTATATACGATCAATTTTTTAGTCCATTTGAATGGACTTTTTTTATGAAACTGGGACTTGCAGTCCCAGACGGATCAAAACGAAGTCAGATAACTAGTAATAATTATGACGATAGTTTTTTATGGTGCAAGATGTGAACTAACTCTCTAAGCTATTACTCCCATCCATGACTGGCTAAGTTATGGAAGTTTTTATTTTTTTTCCAAAGTTACTGAGAAATGTTTGCATCTAACATATAATTACTAGAAGAGCTAAATTGCAAATTTATTGCACCTTGAGGGTATTTATCTTGAAGTCGTTTGATTTACAGTCACAGACAAAACACGTTGTTGAGGTGAGTTGGGCAGATCGTTGGCAAGTCTATCGACGGTTAAAGGAATTACAAATTCCTTGTTGGTGTAGCACCAACGAACCTTTAACAGTTGAAATTGCTCATACCACTGCTGCGATCCAATTATGGAGTGTTATGCGGCAATTGAATGCCTCGCGTCAAGACCTAATTATTACTCTCAAAGAATGCTTTAATTATCGTCCTCGGCACATCTAATTATTTGAAATGCTTAGTTTTATTTAGAGGATCGGCTCTTGTGTAAATCCTGACACTTGCTGTTTTGCATCAATTGTCATACAAAATTGGTTTAGGAATAATGGGAAAATATCACCACAAAGAAATATCAGAATTTTGTCTTGAAGGACAATTTCTAGATTTTGTAATTAAAGATGGTTATAAACTCAAAGGTTTACTTCTAGCGACTTCTGATGGTGAAGTCTATATAAAATTAGCAAAGCATTTGAGAGTCGCTTTTGATTTACGCCTACCCCCAGGTACTTGGTTACAAGTTGTAGGTGAAAAGAAGTATGATACAAAAACTGGTGAAGTTAAGTTAAAAGCCCAGCGAGTAATGGCTGCCAGTGGGAAAGTAGAAAGAAGAGAAGATGTACTTCCTACAGCAGCCGAGAAACCTCAAGAGAAATCGGTTAAATCAGCTAAAAAAAATACTATATTAGTTTGTCAAAAATCTAGCTGCATGAAGCGCGGTGGTAAAAAACTGTGTCAAGCTTTGGCTGCTTCTATCAGCGAACGAGGGTTAGAAGACCAAGTTACCATCAAAGGTACAGGCTGTATGAAGCAATGTAAAGCTGGTCCAAACTTGATAATGCCAGACAAGACTCGCTACACCAAAATTCAGGCAGAACAAGTATCTACATTGATGGACAAGCATTTTGGTCCTAAAGAGCAAGTAGAAATTTCTATGTCAGAAATTGTTAACGCTGATACAAAGTGAGATAGATCACATTTAATGCAAGTATTTACTAATAGTCTTGGAGCAAATGTTTTAGTATCTCCGTAATTATTGATAAGTATTTTCAACTACAAAAACCCGCTTTGTGTATGAAGCTGGGTTTTTATGCTTTTATATGGTTTTTAACTGAATTCGGATTTCAGTTCTCGATTGTATACATACAAATTAGGAATCAAAGTTCTGATTATTAGTACTTAAATACTATTAGAATTGCGATATCGCACTGCTGCATCGATCGCTAAAAAATAATTTATGATATTTATACCAATTCTGTATGAGGCTGCGCTAAATCGCTCTCAGCCTGGAAGGCTGGAGCTACACGTACAAAGCCAACCTGCGTTGGCTAAATTGGACGCATCTTTATAAAGAAATGGTATTACAACCATTTTCGTGGTTTAACTGATGACTTCCCCGTTACTCGATAAAACATTCCCGGTTAGTACTTCCTACGTTCTGTTATCTGATGTCAGTTGGGAACAGTTGGAACAACTTGATATTACTCTTGCAGGAACGGGAGCGCGGTTTACATACTTAGATGGTATTCTCGAAATTATGTCCCCACTTTCCGAGGAACATGAAGATTCTAAAAAAACCTTAGCTATGCTGGTTGAGGTTTACATGAGAACCAAGAATATTAGATTTTATAGTCGTGGAAGCGCTACTTTAGGAAAACGGGAAGATAAAACTCGTAGGGAACCTGATGAATCTTATAATTTAGGGATTAAGAAACCAATTCCCGATTTGATTTTAGAAATAACTGTTACCAGCGGTGGAATTAATAAGCTGGAAATTTACAAGCGTTTGGGTATACCAGAAGTTTGGTTTTGGGAAGATGGTTTATTATCTGCTTTTTGTTTGGAAGCGGGTGAATATCAAAAAGTAGCGAGAAGTGCTTTGCTTCCGGATTTGGATTTAGAATTATTAGCAAAGTATTCGCGGATGGTAGACCAATTTGATGCTGTGAATGAATTTAGTCAAGTGATTTTGGAAAGTTAGGGTTTCGTAGAAACTAGGGAGCAAGATGCTCCCACTACGAGTGTTTTTTGGTATTTGACTCCCTTCCCGGTGGAAGATCACCCATAACGTAGGTTGGGTTGTTCGCGAAGCGTTGCGAAGCAATACGATTCGTGTTACCCAACACAATGTTGGGTTGTGCCGAAGGCACACCTGCGGTGAACGTTCCTCAACCCAACCTACAAATTTTCGGTAATCTTAGAGCCTGCAGAGGAGTAGTTTCTCTTGGAACTTGTACCAGGTATCGGAAAACCCCGAAGTGAAAGCTGTTGCAGAAAAGTTTGTACATGCAAACAGTTACAGTACTGAATCTTGATAAATTTGCTATAATTTATTTGGTTCTTCTCTTTCTCACCCCCCACCATAAACGACACCCATACAGCGCGATATTTACCATTCATGCATGTCACGGAAGACTCAATCTGGGAGGGAAGAACAAGAGTACTGTTGTGGCGTGTTCGACATCATAAACGGTAGGCTCGCTTGATGCGATGCTAGAAGTAACTGCGAAAACTGTATTTTGTTTCACAGTTTCTTCAACTTATCACGTTCTTGCGTGATATTTGTTTTTGATGCGCGAATACGCTACTAAATATAAGAGTGCGATTTGTTGCATTAAAAAACATCACTTCAAGCAGCCTCCAATGTAGTTACATGGAGCTAAGAATGCAACAAGCCACTAATATTGTATTAACCCCAAGCGCGTTCGTAATTGTTACGACTCGTGTCTTGGGGTTTGTTGTTTCTAATTATTCTAAACCAGGTGTTATGGGAAACCGATTCCCAAAAAAATGCCTGGTGTTTTTCCAGGCACGTCATTACATATTCACCTCTATTTTACCCATGTCTAACTTAAAAAAAAGAAAGCCCGAAAATTCCTTAATTTTGAAAACCCATGAATTTTTCAAATTTTGGGAACCCATAGTGGTAGTTATTACTGGGATACTCACCGTTTTACTAGAGTTAGAATTATTCCATCATCTAGGAAGAATTCACTTCTAGCTTAAACTTCCCTTGGGGATGCTTGTCTACATCACCCCCAAGGGATATCAACTAGATTTATTTCCTAAAATCTCGAAAGCTTCAGAAGCTCATAGCAATTATTTTTATTCCCAAATCTGATTCAAATTCAATTCAAACCCGGGTAAAACATCTTCACCAGAAACAGTTTCAGGAAAATCCAATACTTCTACTTCTTTATTTTGACGATAAATATCTACGATTTTATTCTTTGGGTCAATTAAACAACCCAAACGAACCCCATTCTTCATATATTCTGCCATTTTCTTTTGCAGTCTTTCAAGAGAGTCGCTGCTTGAACGTAACTCTACAACAAAATCAGGTGCGAGTGGTGAAAACTCTTCTTCTTGTTGTTGTTGAGTCAAACCATTCCATTTTTCATGACTCACCCAAGAAGCATCGGGAGAATATACAGCACCATTAGGTAAATTAAAACCTGTTGAAGAATCAAAACCAATTCCCAAACCGCTTTTTTCAATCCAGCTTGCTAATTGAGTTGCGATCGCCGAGTTTTGATTACCCGTCAAAGGACTCCTCAAAGGTATTATAATGACTTCTCCAGTAGATGCGCGTTCTAGCTGCAAATTTTTATTTGCTTTCACAAGTTGTCTAAACCCTTCGGCATCTAATTGAGGAATATTTAACTTAATAGAATTCATAACAGTGAACAGTGAACAGTCAACAGTCAACAGTCATCATTTAACAATTATCAACTAACCACTAACAACTAACAACTAACAACTAACTCCTCCCAACCAACTTATCTCTCAACTGCTTAATCCTATCTCTAAACTTCGCGGCTTCTTCAAATTCCAGATTTTTCGCTGCTTCTTTCATCTGGGTTTCTAAATTATTAATTAATTGTGGAATATCTTCTAGGGGTATTTCATTAACGTATTCGTCTACCACTTGTAAATCTTGCGCATTCAACCGCCGCGACACTTCTAAGAAAGATAAAATCGCATTACTGGATTTCTTTTTCACTATTGACTGCGGGGTAATATTATGCATCTTATTGTATGCCGTTTGAATACCACGGCGGCGTTCGGTTTCATCGATCGCTTTGATCATGCTATCAGTCAACTTGTCGCCATATAAAATAGCTTGTCCTCTAACATGACGTGCTGCTCTACCAATGGTTTGAATCAAAGAGCGCTCGGCACGCAAGAATCCTTCTTTATCCGCGTCTAAAATTGCCACTAAAGAAACTTCGGGTAAATCCAAACCTTCCCGCAACAAGTTAACACCAACGAGTACATCAAAGACACCATCGCGTAAATCTTGAATAATTTCAATTCTTTGAATCGAATTTATCTCAGAATGCAGATATCTTACGCGAATACCGTTATCTTCTAAATACTCCGTTAAATCCTCAGCCATCCGCTTGGTTAACGTAGTAATTAAAACTCTTTCATTACGATCTACTCGGTCTTTAATCTCACCCAATAAATCATCAATTTGCCCCTCAGTGGGACGTACAACAACTTCTGGATCAATTAATCCAGTTGGTCTAATAATTTGCTCAGCAATATGATCTTCCGAAATTTCTAATTCCCAATTTCCAGGAGTCGCCGATACAAAAATACATTGATTGGCTTTTGTCCAAAATTCTTCTGCTTTTAAAGGACGATTGTCAGCAGCACTGGGAAGACGGAAACCATGTTCAATTAAAACTTTTTTTCGGGCTTGGTCGCCATTATACATGCCGCGAATTTGGGGAATGGTAACGTGAGATTCGTCGATTACCAACAGCCAATCTTTGGGAAAATAATCAATCAAACACTCCGGGGGTTCTCCTGGTTGTCTTCCTGCTAGGTGACGCGAATAGTTTTCCACGCCGTTACAAAAACCTACTTGACGCAACATTTCTAAATCGTAGCGACAGCGTTGGTCTATACGTTGCGCTTCTAATAATTTACCAGTTTCTTCTAATTCTGCTCTACGTGCTTTCAATTCTGCTTCAATATCCATACAAGCAGTTTCCAGTCTGTCTTTCGGTGTAACAAAGTGACGTGCGGGGTAAAGATTTACCGCTGTCAAACTTTGCATAATTTCACCCGTAACTGGATCGATATAACGAATAGCGTCGATTTCATCGCCGAAAAATTCAACGCGAATAATTCTATCTTCGTATGCCGGACCAATTTCTAACACATCGCCGCGAACTCTAAAACGTCCCCGACCCATTTCTATATCGTTTCGAGTATATTGAACTGATACTAGGCTTCTCAGTATTTCCCGCTGGTCTACCGACATTCCCACTTGAAAGGGAATTGCTGCATTTAAATACTCTGTAGGCATCCCCAAACCGTAAATACAGCTAATTGAAGCAACAACAATTACATCTTGACGTTCAAATAAAGACCTCGTTGCAGAATGTCGCAACATGTCAATTTCGTCGCTAATTTGAGCCGTTTTTTCTATATAAGTATCGGTAACGGGAATATAAGCTTCTGGTTGATAGTAATCGTAGTAACTGATAAAGTATTCTACCGCATTCTCGGGGAAAAACTCCCGTAGCTCATTACAAAGCTGGGCAGCTAAGGTTTTGTTATGGGCCAAAACAAGAGTGGGTTTACCTATTTTCTCAATCGTTCTGGCGATCGTATGAGTTTTACCCGTACCAGTTGCACCCAAAAGCGTTTGATAACGGTTTCCTGCTTGAATACTTTCCACAAGCTGCTTGATAGCCTTGGGTTGATCGCCTGTGGGTTCAAAAGGAGCTTTGACTAAAAAATTTTTCATACAGCTTGGCACACATTCAACCTATTTAATGGTAGCGAATAGTGCTGCCTTCCAAACTTTGAATCTAAATCTGAAAAATACAATTTATATATACTTATCTTTACAATACTTAATCTCGAAGTTTGACTTATGTCTCATTTTTAAAGATACTTATACCTATAGAAGGTTTTCTAAAGTTACACTTAGTGAATAAAAGTAAATTTTTAGTTTACTTGTCCATAGTAAAAATCATTTATTTATTAGAGGTATAAGGTTATGGCCGCCAGCAATAACGGTACACCAGCCAGAGCAAAAACTGAAACCGAAACAAGTACAAAACTAGAAAATATAAAAGGTGAAAGCATGAATACAGATAGTAAAGATAAGGTTATTAATAAGGTTGTAAAAGAAGATTTAGCGAAAAAAGAAGTAACTGGAACTCTTGCTGTTTCTGGGCAACGCCCTATAGCATCTAGCGACTTGGATGTTGCACAGACAATGATGGTTTCTGGGGAACGTCCCATCAGTAGCAGCGATTTACAAGTAGTAGAGACGGTAAATATTATGGGGATTCGTCCCATTGCGGCTAATAAGATGCAGGTGACTGACACAATTAACTTATCTGGAATTCGTCCCATTGCTAAGAGCGGTTTGGTGGTTTCTGAAACTTACTCTGTTATGGGTAATCGTCCAGTTGCCTCTAACGAGATTGATGATAGTTTCTCTTTGATGGGTTTCTTGGATTAGATTTATCAAGGGAGCATCCCAAATGTGAAAATTTATTTTTTGTAGTGCGCACACTTCGTGAATGCACTACCAAATTGTATTTTTGCCTGCATTGGGATGCTGCCTTTATCAAAAAATGATTTTAAAAACCCAGTTTTACCAATAAACTAACTTTTTATTTTTGAAGTTTAAATATGCTGGTTATATTTTAAGTTACTGAAATCAGGAATGGCCGCAATTCTCATAAGACTTGGATGGTGCGTGGGACTAAAAGCCTTATTATTAGGTTAAAAATCAATCAAAGTGTCACAGAGTTCCATTCACGTACCCCTACAAAAAAATGTGCCAGTCGCGTAAGTTCATAGGGAAAGTTAGA
This sequence comes from Rivularia sp. (in: cyanobacteria), assembly GCA_050042755.1. Lineage (GTDB taxonomy): Bacteria > Cyanobacteriota > Cyanobacteriia > Cyanobacteriales > Nostocaceae > Rivularia. The sequence goes on along the minus strand of JBHJJJ010000356.1, from coordinate 33,988 downwards.
AGTAGATTACAAAAAAATTCCCTCCCTAAATAATAAGAGGAGGGGTATCAGGTGATGGGAATATTAATTAATTTAGATTAAGAAGCCTTGGGTAAAAATTCTTGGGGACGCTTACTGTTGCGAATACCTTCGATAGCTTCTTTATAATTCTTGGCTTTAAATACTGCCGAACCTGCAACAATCGCATTAGCACCAGCTTCTAAAACTTGCCAAGTATTATTGACTTTTAGTCCACCATCGACTTCAATCCAAGGATTTAGTCCGCGCTCATCACACATTTGACGTAGTTTTTGGATTTTTGGTACAACTCCAGGGATAAAGCTTTGACCGCCAAAACCCGGGTTTACGCTCATTATTAGCACTAAATCGCACAAATCCAGACAGTAATCAATCATATCTAAAGAAGTACCGGGGTTTAGTACAACTCCCGCCTTCTTACCAAGTTCCTTAATTTGTCCTAAAGTGCGATGTAAATGAGGGGAAGCATTATGCTCGCAATGAACGTAAATGTGATCTGCACCTGCTTTAGCAAAATCCTCTACATACTTTTCAGGCTCTACAATCATCAAGTGGACATCCAAAGGCTTTTGAGTCACTGGACGAAGTGCCTCCACTACCAGAGGACCTATCGTTATATTAGGTACAAAACGACCATCCATTACATCAACGTGAATCCAATCTGCTCCAGCTTCGTCTACTGCACGAACCTCGTCTCCGAGACGGCTAAAATCCGCTGATAAGATGGATGGAGCGATAACAACGGGTTTTTTAGAATGTTTATTGGTCATGGCTGGTGGGTCTTAAAGCGTCCTCTTCTGTATGCATTGTAACAAAATATTGAGATTTTTCTCATTAAAAAAACAAAATTAAATATTGCACATGGAGTATTGCGGTATGAGGAGAGGAGAAAGAGAATTCTTAACTCCTAATTCCTAACTCCTAACTCCCAACTCCTAACTCCTAACAACTAACAACTACCTATCGAAATGAAAAAACTAACCTGGGTGATTTGGGGATTGAGCACTTCGTGTTTGAGCATTGTGCCAGTATTTGCTTTGACCACTTCCGTGGGTAGTGGAGGTATTGATGCTTTGAAGTTACATAAACCACCATATAATCTATCCGGTCGAAAAATTGCCCTCGGCCAAGTAGAAATCGGTCGTCCAGGTAAATTTGGAGTAGATAAATCTGTTTCCAAAAATCGTTCTGTATCCTTGGCAGGTGTTTTTCAACGTAATAAACCCGCCAAGTCGAATAAAGGAGTCGATCCTCATGCCTACAATGTGGCTGGCGTGATAGTTAGTAATGATAAAGGATTTCGGGGTGTTGCTCCGGGGGCACGTTTATATTCTTCTGCTGTTGGTTCCAACAAAGGTATGGGGCAACCAGAGGAATGTCTATCTGCCCAACATATTGCTTTACAAAATGGTAGCGATGTTCGGGCTATTAACTTCAGCTTTGGGGAACCTCTAAGCCGCGATCCGAGACCGGAACCTGTTTTAGACGGTAAAGCTTTACTTACATTATGCGTTGATTGGTCTAGTCGCGTTCATAATGTTTTGTATGCTATTGCAGGTAATCAAGGTAAGGGTGGTATTCCCATTCCTACAGATAATTTTAATGGAGTCAACGTTGCTTTTTCCTCTCGCCGAGGAGAGATTTTTCAAAAACTTGACGTTTCCAACTTGGTTGCTATCAACGAATCCATGACTGCACGCCTAGCTGGGAAAGAACTTAATATAGGTCCCCGTCGTACCATCACTATAGTTGCCCCTGGAAATAATATTCGTTTGCTCAATCCCGATGGACGGCCTAAAAAGGTTACGGGTACAAGTTTTGCAACGCCTCACCTTACGGGTACCGTCGCTTTGTTACAAGAGTTTGGCGATCGCATGTTACTAAAGACGAAAAAATCAACCCCTCAACAAAAATTTGCTTGGAGCATTGATTCTCGCCAACATGAGGTGATGAAAGCTGTTTTGCTTAATTCAGCCGAGAAGATTCAAGATAATGGGGATGGCTTGAAGTTGGGAATGACTCGTACCTTAATTGATAAGCAAAATAAAGATTGGTTGACTTCTGATGCTTACAAAGACAAAGCAATTCCTTTACATACCCAAATGGGAACCGGGCATTTAAATGCTTTTCGTGCTTACCAACAGTTTAGCGCCGGACAATGGAGTCCAAAGAAACCAGTACCGGCGATTGGTTGGGATTATCGTGCAATGTTTGCCGGAACTTCTGTAGATTATACTTTAGCAAAACCTTTACAAAAAGGAAGTTTTGTCGCTATTACTTTGGCGTGGGATAGATTGGTAGAACTTGGCGACAATAACAAAAATGGTAAATATGATAAAGGAGAAATATTTCGCGATCGCGGTTTGAACAATCTCGATTTGTACTTAGTAAAAGCTGATACGAAAACTTCAAGCAATCGCAGTAATTGCGCTTCAGTCAGCCGCGTTGATAGCGTAGAACATATTTTTTGTTCTGTACCGGACAATGGTAATTATAAAATCCGCGTCAAATTTAAGAATAGTGTCAACAAACCCACTCAACATTATGCTTTAGCTTGGTGGACTCCATCTAATAATTAAAAAATCATTAATTTATTGTCAATTATTTGTATTCTATTTAAGGGTATTTTCCATGCCCTTATTTTTTATATTATGAGCTTTAAATTAAATTTATTATATTTAATACTGACTCTATAATTGGAGATATTTTGCTCTGTATATACAACTAATACCATTTCTTTATAAAGATGGGCCGAATTTAGCCACCATTTCGGTTGGCTTTGTAGGAGTAGCTCCAGCCTTCCAGGCACAGAGCGATTCAGCCCAGCCTCATACAGAATTGGTATTACAATACAAATTATCCCATAAATCAATAAATAAATACTTTACTAAGCTTACTGAATCAACACTAAGTAAGTAAGCTTAGCAATAACTAAGAATACAATTCTCCTTACAAACATCATTTCGGATATCAGAATTACTTACAATTATCTCTAGCTTCTTCACAATAAATTTATACTAAAATGAAGAAAGTATAAAAAAATACTGTGTGCTTTAAAAAACCCGGATAGAGAATTAATACCAATGGAATTTGATGTGTGGAATTTAATTCGCTCTTCCTTCACTCAATCCCTTTATCTGGAGTGGAAGCAATGTTATTCGCTAAATCGACTTTACCTACTGATGTTCAGACATTCATCGGAAAACTTACACAGATCGACTTAGAACCAATCGCCTATGAACTAATATATTCTAACGATGATAAATGGAACATTGAAAAAACAAACCAGGCAATTTCACGTTATCTAATGTTTTTGCTCTTGATTTATCTTTACCCAAACGGTCAACTTGTTCCTAGTCAAGAAATTGATCGTGTATGGCACCATCACATTATTGACACTATGAAATATGCCGAAGATTGTAAAATGCTATTCGGTAGATTTATACATCATTTTCCTTACTTTGGCAAGCGGGGGAAAATAGATCGAGGTAATTTACAAACAGCTTTTGAGCAAACTCAAGTGTTATTTGAAGAACACTTTGGCATAACAATGGATATTTTAAATGAGCCAAGCATAGCGGCTGATTGTCAACCTATTGGTAGGATAACACAATTTACTCGACCGCGTGTAGATATTGGTGAAGTTTTTAGTATAGAATCTCTGGTGATTTAGCTAAAGGAAGCATTGATTATGATGGTGGGGTCAAAACTTCGCCAACAAGATTCCGGTAAACCGTGATTCAGTTGAGCGTTTAAAGTTAAGCTATCCCCATCAGAATCAAAGCTAATCGAGGCATCTAGACTGAAATTAAAGTTACTGTAAGCATGAATAGTTTTGTCAGGAATAATATCTTTGATACTGGGAGCATTTTTGATCCCATTTATTGTAACATTGAGGTTTGTCATAGTCTGAGATTCTCTCCAAACATGCCGTTCGTGATGTGTTGCCAGCCACTCTAATGTCAGGGTGCTTGCACAATGAGGAATTTTTTGAACTAGCGCTTCTTTCAAAATAGGATTGCCATCAACTTTTATGTTTGAATGAACATTAGATTGTTCATTCCCAGAATTGACGACCGCAAGCAGAAAATTGAGTTTTATACTTTCATGAGAGGGAAGTCCAGCAAAAGTAACTACTTTTATCTGTTCTAGTTTTTGATTGCTGTAGCTTAACAATTTATCTCCTTTTACCTATAGGATTATTTAACTGTTTGAAATTCAATAGGAATGGCAGCAACTGGCATATTTTTCTAGTAGGGGCACGTGACGGGAAACCACTAAAAATTTTTAATGGGAATCCTGTGACACTTTGACTGATTTCCAAGGTAGTAATAAGGCTTGTAGTGTCACGCACCACCCAGCCATTGTGACAATTGCGGCCATTCCTCTTTAAGTCAAAAAAAATCTTACAAATATCTAAAAGATGATAGTTTTTAGATAAGTATTCATTTGTAAAAACTCAATCTTATCAATTTTAAAAAACTGTAATTTTCCTTTGCCATGGCTCGGGTAATATTGTTAAATTTGAATTTATTTCTCCGAGGAAATAATTTAACTGCAAACAGACACCTTTTGCTCTATGATCAACTCCCCATATAGATGCACCAATGTTAGCACCTGTGACTAAATGCAAACGCTTAATAAATTCCTTCCCTATATTTCCAGCAGCAACATTAAATCCATAAAGTAATATATTAGGAACTGACCAAGTTTTTAGTTGAGAAGCATAGCATTTCATATTGAACAAGCTTAAATAACTCTTTCCAAAATATAGACAACCAGGAGAACCATTAGAAATAATATGAAGACTTTTGAGGCGTGTATATTTGTTTAAAGTCTGAGTCATTTGTTCCAATTCATTAGAATTAGATTGAACTACAATTATCCGTGAAGAAGGTAATAACGCTTTAACCAAACTCTGAAAGTCTTCGACTGTATCGTCAATAAGAACTAAAGTACGAATGCTATTCAAGCTAACTTTCTGGTCGTTATACATAAAATATGGCGTACAGAGAATAAGTAAGAAATGGGAGTTTTAGATTAAAAGCATTCTCCGATTTCTGATTGTTTATTTGAAAATGACTTTTGTCAATATATAAAAGTTAGGGGAAAGGTAGTTTTTTTAGTATATTAGTCAGAATTTTTTTTCTTCAATCTGTGGCTTCTATTGTATTAAGTAATACTAACTTCCGATGGTTATTCCTATTACACTCTAAAATTACCGAAAAATTGTAGGTAATCACAAAGTAGGGAGGAGAGTAGTTGAGTAGGTATGCAAAATCATTTGTGTGATTGCCTTAGCGAAGCGTGTCTACAAAACATACGACAGCGAAGCATAAGCCCTTCGGGCATGCTCCACAAACACAAGACTCTGGAATTGCCTAAGTTACTTCGTTCAACTCGTAATGACGGGCACCCTTAAAAGTTTTTTCCTCCTGAAAAAACTTTTAAGGGAACCCTTGACAAATGTACAATTAATTTTGCCTGAGTATTTATCATTACAGTCGTAACATTAGCTCTTTATTTCACAGCCCAAGATATCGAGAGGGATACATATTTTTCTAAAAGCTGTAAATATTAGCAAATATGGTAGATGATAATCTTTAATTACTGGATCTATCACAACGAAGGTGTCAACCTGATTATTACTCATTCTCTGGTAATTACATTCTAAAAGAATGAATGATTTAAGTGGTTATAATTATTTAGATTATAGATGTATCTCTCTAACATTTTTAAATCGCTATAAAAGTTTTTCAGAATCCATCCCCCTAATTTTGCAAGCTACTATAAGCATGAAAAAAGATGCATCACCTGATGTTCAAACCTCTATCAGTGTGTTCCAACTGTGCATACCTTGAATAAGGTAAACTGCTTTATAGGCAATAAGCAGATAACACACTTATATTTTTAAATAATATTTCTTATCTGTCAGCAGGGAAAAGTTAAGTAAAAGGTAGTGATTGTTGTTTTAAAATCAATATATTAATAAAAATAATCTGCAAAAAAATAAGCCCCTAATTTTCTTTTGTGACTGTGAAAAAATACATTATGCTATTCTAGACTTATTAGTAATAGTATGTTATGATATGCAATTTTCTTCATTTAAGACTGAATAAATTCGAGTAATGCTTGAGCTTCCAATGCTTCTGTGTTCATGCCTAAATTTTCAAAATCCGTCATAGCTTCATTTATCCAACGTTCGGCTACATTTAAGTTGCCTCGCTTTTTTTCCAAACGACCTAAAGAACGCTTAGTATAAGCTCTACTACATTTATCTTGATTTTCTTCTGCTACTTGTAAAACTTCCGTCAAATAATTTTGTGCTTGTTTTAATTTTCCTTGCTTAATTGCAATATCTGCTAAAAAGTCTTTAGCAAGAAAAGTTGCACGTCGCCAACCAATTAATTGAGCTTGTTGAAATATGTGCTTAAATAAAATTTTACTTTCTTTATAATTCTCAGTTTTATAATCAATTTCACCTTGATAATAAAGAATATGTAGAGATAAGCGACTTGCAATATACGAATTAATTTGAGAATTATCTGAACTCTCTAATAAGTTTTGAGCTTGATTCAACCAATGTCTTGCTTGTGTAAATTGCTGTTTTTGAATATGCCATACACCTATATGAATAGCTAAATCTATTTGCATATCCAATCTTAACTGCTGATGCAATTCCCAAGCTTGACTAAACAATTGATCTGCTAAAGCTAAATGCTGCTTTTGTCCCATTAAAGTCAACTTCCAAGCGCGATCGCCAATTATTTCGGCAGCGGTTTCCAAGTCATGACGGGAAACCGCTGCTTCACTAAGCCATTCCAACCATAAAAGTGGTGCATCCCAATAACTTAAACGATTTTGCCGATAGGAGAGTGAATAGGTGTAGCATTTCAAATATTGCCAAAGTTTGCAGACATCGTTATAACGGTCGTTTGATATACACCACTCAACAACTTCAGCCAAATTATCCCATTCCTGTTCCAAATTCTGATAATCTTGCCATTCTCGCCAATCTTTATCTCCATGCTGTTGGGCAAAATCGAGATACCACTTTACCCAACGGTTACGAGCATACTTTTCAAACTCAGGGTTTCTTGCCATTTCTGAAAGCGCGTATTCACGAGTTAAAGGTAGCATGCTATAACCTCTTTGACTATAATTAATCAAGGAAAGTTGTTGCAATTTAGCTAAGGCATTTGCCGTATTAGTAGTATTATCGACCCCAGCAACAGCGCATAGTGCTTCATGTACAGCAGGTTGTAGAAAGATTGACAAAGCCATTAAGAATTGATGAGCTGCTTCTCCTTTGAAGGGCTGTACAGAACTATCAAAATAAAATCGGGAGAAGTCCCCTTGAGAAGGCATCAAATCCGACGCTACATTTTGGAAACTGTAACCAGCAGCTAGTCTATTGATAGCATAGATAATTGCAGCAGGTATTCCCCCTGTAGTTTGGTATAGTTGAATATATTGCTTAAAATTCAAGTTTACTTGCTTTTCAGCTGTTTTTTGTTGAATAAAGATTAAAGCTTCAGTTTTTGTCAAAGATGAAAGACGAATTGAATTAAAAGGAGTTTTTTCTCGACTAGTTATTAAAGCTTTTACCGTGGGAGGTAATTCATACAAAAAGCTTAGTACTTGTTTTTCTTCTTCTAAAGTATCTAAATTGTCAATAATCAACAAAGTCCGCATATTTGCTAAGCATTTGTAGACTTGTTCGTAGGCTAATTCAAAACTTGTCGGAGGAGAATTGTAAAAGCTAATTGTACGTATAATACTTGTAAAAATATCTGTTAAAGTTCTTTCTCTTCTTAAGCGAGGTAAAATACCCTTGGTTGTAAAAAATTGAGATTTAGCAGATGTAAAGACAATTAATTCAAAAGTAGGGATAGTTTCGTCGTTGGATCTTCCAAGGTAAATATCGTTGCTAGCTTTCAAGCAGCGATAAGCAATATCCAAAGCCAAAGTTGTTTTTCCAGAACCTCCTATTCCTTCAATACTGACACAAGGATTTGTCCATTCATAAGAAAGTAATTCCAGTACTCTTTTTGCTTCCCGAGACCGACTTAATAGTTTTGTATAATCCCGTGATGGAAGATTATGATATGTCGGTTGAGGTAATTCTGGACCTTGAAGCTTATTCAAAAAGTTTTCTTTACTAAATAACTCTTTCGATATTAATTTTCCTTGTTTTTCTTGATAAATATAGTGCTCCAGAATTGCTTTAAAATTATTTTTATTAATTTTCTTTTCTAAAGCTTTGGATAAGCGTTTACAAAGTTTTGGTCCAACATCATTTTTTAAATACTCGTCAGTATAACCACCTTCAGCAGCAATTTGGTTATATTTCTGATTTTTCCAAGAACCGCGTAACACTAAAACCTCTATATTTGAGAGATGCTTGCCTGTTTTAGCGATAACTAAACTTTCAACAAATCTTAAAACTTCTTGGAAAGAAATATTTTTACTTAGAGAGCTATGTTTTTTATCGCTCATTGCACCTAAAACTTAGATTCAAGTAGGTCTTATAATATATTTTAAATATTTGCGTACTATTTTAAATATTTAAGTACTACAATTGACCTTTAATTTTCAGATATTATAAGATATTTTGGTAATTTTTGTAATATGGATAACAAAAATCTTTAGATTTTGTTTTCAACTATTAAATCAATAGTTGGAACAAATATTCTGTTGCCAAAACTGTAACCATCCAACTATGTTTTAATCTCAGATGTCATATTCGGAGTAAAGCGGGATGGCAATGCTGGTGGTGATATGAAGCGAAAATTAAGCAATGCTCGGCAAAACTTTTTGCAAAGACGTTACGCTGTTAGCTTGGGGAGACGTTACGTTGTAGCTGCTGCCGGCGTTATGCTTATGAGTGTCATCGGATGCTCTCAATTAAGTAATAGTAATAATAAAGCTCTTGCGGAATCTCCTTTACCACAATCCGAATTACCCATGCAAAAGAAAACTGTACTTTTGGATGCATTTTTTGTATCCGCGAATATTAAGTTTAGTTTCAATTTATTTTCCCAATTATTAATTGGAGACAGGAATAAAAATATATTTGTTTCACCTTCAAGTATAGCTCTTGCTCTAGCAATGACTTATAACGGAGCTAGTGGTAGTACTCAAGAAGCAATGGCTAAAGCATTAGAATTACAAGGAATGAATTTACAACAAATAAATTCTTCCTACGCAGAATTAAAAGCGAGTTTAAAAAACCTCGATCCTAAAGTTACATTAAATATAGCGAACTCCTTATGGGTAAATCAAAATGTTAGCTTGAAACCAAATTTTATTCAAAATAATCAAGATTTTTATCAAGCTAGAGTGACAAATTTAAATTTTGCAGATACAGATACACCTAGTAAAATAAACAATTGGGTTAAAGAAAATACTCAAGGTAAAATAGATAAAATTGTAGATAACATAGACCCTAATAAAGTACTTTTTCTACTTAACGCAATTTATTTTAAAGGTAATTGGACAAGGGAATTTGAAAAGGATAAAACCGCACCCTTTGATTTTTACCTCTCATCAGGTCAAATAAAACAACATCCGATGATGTCACAATCGGGTGAATATGAATATTACGAAACAGAAAATTTTCAAGCCGTGAGTTTACCTTACGGTGAAAATGCTAGAACGAGCTTTTATATATTTTTACCTAAACAAAATTCTAATTTGAACTCCTTTTACGAAAAATTGAATGCGGTTAACTGGGAAAAATGGATGTCTCAGTTTTCAAAGCGAGAAGGATTTGTACGTCTACCTCGCTTCAAAATGAATTATGAAACTACACTAAATGATGCACTTTCAGTATTAGGAATGGAAGAAGTATTTAGCGATAACGCTAATTTTTCCGCAATGGGAGCAGATCTTAAAATTAGTGAAGTTAAACATAAAACTTTTGTAGAAGTTAATGAAGAAGGTACAGAGGCTGCTGCGATCACTTCAATTGGAGTACGAGCAATGTCAGCAATAATACCTACACAAAAGCCATTTAGAATGATTGTCAACCGTCCTTTTTTCTGCGCTATTCGAGATAACCAAACTCAAACCATATTATTTATGGGTTCAATTGTAGAACCAGTTTAATGTGATGTCTAAGATTTTTTTACACGTAAAATACACTTTTGTCAGTAATTATCTTTAAATGCCCGAACATCATAGCTGAGTTGTGATAGTTGATACTAATGTTCAGGCAGTTGGAGGAGATGCTTTTGGTGCAGCGACATCAACAGAAGGGACGCTTAGTTCGGAGTTAGTTTCCTCTGTCTCTTTGTGATGAGAATCTGCAGTTTCTTCAAAAGTAATATCACCTTTATCATTGCTTGAAATTGAAGGACGTACAGCATCTAAAGCTGTTTTAATTACAACAGCACTAGGAACCGCTACAATTACACCTAAAAGTCCACCAATTCTAGCACCTGTTAACACAGAAATTAAAACCCAGACGGGATTTAAACCTGTAAAGCTACCTAAAATTCGTGGAGCAATTATATTTTCTAATATTTGTTGAACAATTACCGCAGCCATTAATGCCTTCATACCAATCCAGAAATCTTGCAATGCTACCAAAGATGTGGTTAGAGCAATGCCTACAGAACCGCCAAAGGGAATCAGCGCCATAATCCCGATAGTCAAGCCAAAAAGTAAACCAAAAGGTACTTTTAGCCATAAAAAAGTTGGAATTAAAGCTGATGCCATACAAATTGATAAAATCAGTTGAGTTATAAAGAAATTTTGGAAACTGAGGCGTACTGTTTCCGAAAAAGGATTGCGAAATTTCTGAGGAAGCCAACCGATCAAACTTTGCCACAGTTCCCCACCATGCTGTAGCAGATAAAATGTTAAAACCATAGTCAAGACAATATCGAGCAAACTAGTTACCGTGATTACCGCTAAATTCAAAACTTGTCCGGCTATAGCTTGTAATTGTCCTTTAACACGGTCATTAATCTGTACTAGTAAACCATCCAAATTGATTGGTAAACCCAAGTTATCAGCTTTTTCGTTCAACATCATTAACTGATTGCGTCCCGAGTCAATCAACTCTGGTAAACGAGCTACCAATTGCTGCGCTTGAGTAAGCGCTAAAGGAACCAGTGTAACACCCAATGCCAATAAAATAGATAAGGTCAATAAAAATACTAAAATTGCAATCGGTTCTCGGTTGAGACCTTGACGCTCCATCCAGCTTACGGGATAGTTGAGCAGAAACGCTAGCACTGAAGCTCCAGCTAAAATGACTACCAGCGAGTGAAAGTAATCAAAAATTACTGAAAACGCCCAACCATTGAGTACTAACAGCGGAGCAAAAACGGCGATCGCGCCAATTCGCGCTATTGGAGTTAAGGTTTGCCACCAGTTAAGGAGCTTACGTGTGTGCATAATGAAAGCCAGTTACTGAAGGGTTACAATTTACGCAAAAAAATAGGCAAGCTTAATTATTGCTAAATGCCGCTCTTCACGACGAGTTCACTTGTTTTAAAGCTTGCCCATTTTTTTAGTTTTCTGGAACGGGATTAAAGGAAACATAGATCGGCGAAGCAATCGTATACTGTGGCGGTGCGTCTTTTGTACTTTTTTTCCCGTTCTCATTTTTGAGTAAAGAAGCACCGCTAAACAGATAATGAACCGTGCCGCAAGCGACGAATGACTCTATAAATCGGGTAATTTTGTATAAGGCTAAGCATTTACCATAAAGCACGGATCATTATGTCCAAAATTTATGTTACGGACAACTAATCAAATCGACCACTATAAACTTATTATCTCCGAATACAAGCCAATCGTTTACTCCCCTAGTTTAGGATTTTACTCAGACTAATGAAGCATTTTGAATCTATTCCTAATTCAAGCAAAATCAAAAAACAAGATATTTCCCTCATCGGAATACTTATATATTTAATTCCGGTGATTGGTTTTTTCCCATCCTTATGGACGCTTTATCGTCGTGAAGGAAGTCGGGAACAATTAAGAGCCTCTCGCTTGTCAATTACATTAACATTAACTTGGATAATAGGATACATACTGTTGGGATCTGGAGCTTCAACTTCAGAATTTCTTGCATTGCGTTTGGAAATACTTAACAGCTTTGTCACAAGTGGTTATTTTATAGTAAGCGTGTGGTTAATTATCCGTAAAATCAAAGGTAAGTCTCAACGTGTACCTGGATTTAGCCAATTTGCGGAAAAAGTACTAGGTAAATATTTGTCTTAATTATGGTAAAAATATTTGCCTATCTGTAGACTTTATAGTCAAGTAAGGGTGTTTTTTTCCTTGCGATGACCAACACCTTTACAGCCAAATTTAGTATAAAACTGGCATACTTCTATTAAACATCTCCGGATGAACTAAAAAAGTAGGAGAAATACTGCTATAAGTGTTGTGGTTGACACGAAAGTTGTGTCGTTAGCACTGATAATTAAGAGTTAGCTATTATAGGTTGATTCGTCTGCTGAAATACAAAGCAGAAATTTCAATTTTTATCAATAAGTGTGAGGAAGTCAGTGACCATTCAAAGAACTTCGGCGCAAGACAGTCATTCTGCGTCCCCTCCTAACTCAAATGACCAAAAAGGGAATAATCCCAAATCCGCAAGGTGGTTATGGTTCTGGGTAGGTATGAGTGGTATTGCAATGATATCGGCTACGGCAGGAGCGCTTTTAGCGGTTTCTTTAAGCAGTACCCCTTTAATGCAAGCCAATCTGAGTGCAGATGAAGCAGCTGTATTTGATAGTGATAGTATTTCTGGAGGTGGACTGCGTTTTTCCGAATTAACTCGCCCTGTAAATGTTTTAGTTATGGGAATGAGCGTACTTCCCCCGGATGTACAAAATTCTTCATCTAAAGTCAGTGATTTAGGATACTTACCCCAAGTCAATTCTTTTGATGGTCTTGCTGATGTCATGCTGTTGATCAAATTCGATCCTCAGAACAAAAAATTGACTATGCTTTCTATACCCAGAGATACTCGCACCAGAGTAGAGGGGTATGGTGTAAGAAAAATAAATTCCTCCAACGTTCTTGGTGGTCCGGCTTTGACTGCTAAAACCGCCAGTAACCTCTTAAAAGGAGTCGCCATTGACCGCTACGTGAGGATTAATGTTTTGGGAGTAGGTAAGCTTATCGATGCTTTGGGAGGAGTAACAGTAAACGTTCCGGAAGATTTGAAGTATCAAGATGATTCCCAGCATTTATATATTAATTTAAAAGCGGGTAAACAGCATCTTGATGGTGACAAAGCGCTACAACTTTTACGCTTTCGTAATGATGGTAGAGGAGATATTGGTCGGATTCAACGTCAGCAACTGGTTATGCGAGCATTAATGGATCAAGCACTCAACCCTGCCACCCTAGCACAATTACCTAAAATTCTGAATGTAGTTAAAGGACACATTGATACTAATTTGACTGTAGAGGAATTATTAGCACTGGTAGGTTTTGGAGTGCGAACCAATCGCTCGAATATGCAAATGTTAATGCTACCCGGTCGTTTTAGTACTCCTAAAGAATATACCGCTAGCTACTGGATACCAAGTCCGAGGCGCATAAGCTTAATGATGGCTCAGCACTTTGGTATTGAAACTGAGAATGAATTACAATCTGTTAAACCAGCATCTTTACGAGTTGCTATTCAAAATCGTACCGGCGGCGACAACGTTAGTTTCCGACGCTTAATGAGAAACTTGCAAAAAGCTGGTTACGGTAGAATTTTTGTTGCAAAAAGCTGGAGCCAACCTTTAAAATCAACCCGCATTGTTGCTCAACAAGGAGACGAAAACAGCGCTGAATCAGTTCGCAGCGTTTTAGGATTTGGGGAAGTGCGGGTAGAAAGTACTGGTAGCCTAAATTCTGATATCACTATTCAAGTAGGTGAAGATTGGTTGAATAAGCTTTCTGCTCCTGAATCTTCTGATGATATCCCATTGTTATAATTATCGCGCGAATGACAACTAGCAGGGTGAGAGTCTTATGTCTGCGATAATAATCTGTTGATATTTAAATAGTTTTAGGGTAACTACTATACATCTATGGGATGAGTAGAATTCATTAATTATCGTAAATTCTGTAGATAAATATAATCGTCGCAGTCACCGTTATTTTTCTATTTAGTCAATATGCCAACTTATTTCCTCTCTAAAATACTGGAGAGGTAGTTTTGTAAAAGGTATTGTCTGTTACAAAAGTTGGTAATTATCAACAACTATTATTCAATCTAATTTAGAAGAAAGCTCCAAAATCCAATCCTGTAAAATTGGATTGACTAATTCTGGAGCTTCATCTTGGGGACAATGTCCTACTCCCTCTAAAGGTATAAACTTTATGACTTGCGGAAATTCAGCGAGTTTTCTACCTAATTCGATTGGTTCCCAAGGGTCCGCTGTTCCCCATAAAATAATAGTCGAACATGGGAGAATAGGTAAAAGATCTTCTGCTAGGGGACCTTTAGAATAAGCTGTAAAAGCTAAAAAAACTGCAGCAGCACCAGGATCGCCCGCTGGTGTCATTAGAATATCTACTAATTCGTCTGTAACAGCTTCACCCGAAGGATAAGCTTGCAGCAGAATTGAACGCACAGTTTTGGGTTTGGCTATTTGGTTAAAAAAGAACTCGCCAATTGACCCTATAGATAGTATCCGTTGTAGTATTGGTGCTCCCACACGCCGATAATACGGTAAGTCTGCTTGTTTCCGTTCGTGCAAAAGTCTTAGAGAACAGTTAAGCTGTGCCACCCCCAATGCAATTTCTGGATTATCTACTGCCGCCTGCATTGCTACTATACAACCAATAGAATTTCCCACCAGAAAAGCAGATTCACCTACCACTTGCCGACAAAAATCAGCAATCAGTTGTCCCCAGGTTTCAAACGTGTAAGCAATTTCTTCACCTGGTTTGGGTTTAGCTGAAGCCCCAAACCCAATCAGATCAATAGCATAAACGCGACAATTGTCTGCCAGCGCTGGTATATTTTTTCGCCAATGTCCCAAAGAAGCACCAAAGCCATGTATCAAGACGACAGCAGATCCATTAGTACCCTGAGTTTGATAGCAAATGGGAAAGCCCTGCCACATCCAGGTTTTTGTGGATCTAAAGACTGAGGTTGAAGTAGAATTACTCATAAAATATCAATTTTGTATATATAAAAATAAGAGCAAAAAGTCAAGGTACAGTAGATAAATACTTTTATTGTTAAAGTAGTTCCAAACTCAATTTATGGAACTTATCTAGAAACGTATTTTTTGCTTAATAGATAAAATAAGTTTACTCATTATTAGGATTCTGGGAAAGCTAATTTTTTTACAGTTAGCGCAATTATCGGGTTCAAAACTTCGTATTTTGAAGAGTTTATTACTTGCCATCCATAGCAACGGACTACTCCCAGTTTGATAGCCAGCATTGATGTTTATTGCTAACTACCATGTTGAGGTTAGTGCTCTGCTTGGTATAACATTGAATAGATACGTGAATAAAATTAAACTGCGACTGTCAGATACATTATGGAGAGTAAAATCACTAAATTCCTTGTAAATGAAGATTTTTCATGTGTTTAGACTAAGGAATGTCAATGCTATGAATATGGTTAATGAGTGACTTTTATACATAAAAAATTATTATCAGGTTACGATACATATATGTAGTGTCTTATTTATAAGTTACATTCAGTATTATTTCTGATGTACATTCAAGTATTTGAGAGATAATCAATTGCTATAAATTAGATTAGCAATGCTTTTTATCGACAACAACTAGGTAAAATTTTAATGTATAAAATAACAAAAGACAGATGCAAAACTGCCATATAACCTTTCCTTTTTCGATCTTTGTGACTTTAAACTACTTAATATCAGAAATTTAGTGTGTAAAAATAATAAAAATATTATTAGATATTATTCAAGAAGATATTCCCCCTAGATTCAGTAGTTTCACAATTTACGACAGTAAACAGTGAACTATAAAATTATTGGATATCAGTTAAGCATCTACACAAAGGGTGGCTTGAAACCGGACACGGCACGCCCACATGAAAAATGTGTTTTGCTGTTTCCAGTTCTTTCCAGCAACCGATAATATGAGTGTACTAGAAACAATGGATACTCCCATAGGAAAATACGCACCTGATTTTGAACTGCCAGGAATTGACGATCAAGTACACCATCTAAGACGTTATTTAGAAAAATTCCATGCAGTCGGCGTAATTTCTATGTGCAACCGCTGCCCTTACGTAGAGTTGTATATAGATAAATTAAAAAAAATACAAACAGAACTTGGTGCATATGGCTTTACACTAATTGGAGTAAATGGCAACATCGCACAAAACGATCCTAATGAAAGCTTTGAAAATATGAAAGCTTTTGCAAGACTTTACCAATTAAATTTTCCCTACTTATGGGACTCAACTCAAGATGTGACTCGCAGTTTCGGTGCCACCAAAACACCAATGGCATTTTTAATAGATACAGATGGTATTGTACGCTACAAAGGTCAAATTGATAGTAATGCTCAACAAGCTGCAACAGAGGAAACAGCTTATCTAAAGGATGCAGTTGCCTCTTTATTAAAAGGAGAAAAAATTCGCGTAACCGAGACAGAAACTCTAGGTAGTAGTTTGGTATGGCGAAATTAGAGACAGATAGTGTGGGAGACTGATATCTTAAATTGGAGGCAAATACAAATTTTGGATAAAGCTTAACTTCATGGGAACAGGTTACCGACGGGTTTTACTTAAACTGAGCGGTGAAGCCTTAATGGGCAGTATGGGTTATGGAATTGATCCCGAGGTGGTTAATTCTATAGCCTCAGAAATAAAAGAGGTTGTAGCCACCGGCGTTCAGCTTGCAATAGTAGTGGGAGGCGGAAATATATTTCGCGGTATGAAAGCTGCCTCAGCTGGTATGGATAGGGCTACAGCTGATTACATCGGGATGATTGCTACAGTTATGAATGCCATGACACTGCAAGAATCTCTCGAACGAATAGGTGTACAAACGCGCCTGCAAACCGCGATCGCAATGCAAGAAGTAGCCGAACCATATATACGTCGTAAAGCCATCAATCATCTAGAATCGGGATTGGTGGTTATTTTTGGCGCGGGTTCGGGAAATCCCTTCTTTACTACTGATACTACCGCTGCACTAAGAGCGGCAGAAATTGATGCAGAAGTGATTTTTAAGGCTACGAAAGTAGACGGAGTGTACGATGCCGATCCAAATCTCCATCCCGAAGCGAAGCGTTACAAATCGCTAACATACGGACACGTTTTAACTAAAGAATTGCGAGTAATGGATAGTACTGCGATAGCCTTATGTAAAGAAAACAATATCCCAATTCTTGTCTTTGACTTGAATGTGCGGGGTAATATCCACCGCGCAGTCATGGGAGAATCCATTGGCACCCTTGTGGGAGGTTCTTGTGAAATTAGCTGAAGCCCAGAGTACAATGCAAAAGACCATTGAGGCTACTCAACGTTCTTTTAATACGATTCGCACCGGTCGTGCTAATGCGAGTCTGCTAGATAAAATAATGGTTGAATACTACGGTGTGGATACGGCTTTAAAATCTTTGGCGAATATCAATACGCCAGATGCCACTACCATAACAATCCAGCCCTACGATCAAAGCAGCTTGGGTTCAATCGAAAAAGCGATTTCGATGTCCGATGTGGGTTTAACTCCCAACAACGACGGTTCTATTATTAGGTTAAATATTCCACCTTTGACTGCTGAGCGTCGTAAAGAATTTGTCAAACTCGCTTCTAAGTACGCTGAAGAAGGGCGTGTTGCTATCCGCAATATTCGCCGAGATGCCTTAGATACGATTCGTAAACAAGAAAAAAACGCTGAAATTTCTGAAGATGAATCACGAGATTTACAAGACGAAGTACAAAAATTGACAAATAAGTACACCAGTAAAATAGACGATTTACTTGGAGAAAAAGAAAAAGAAATCACAACTGTTTAAGATGTGAATTGATGGAGCACAGAGTTGGAAGTTATAAGTTTTCAGTTGTAAGTTAACTTCTAGCTCTGCTGCTCTTTATTTTAGATATGGAATCTAAATATTGCTTGTATTCAACTTTTTGGTGAGTAATAATGAATGGTTTTATCGACAAAATTACACTTACTTGCGATTAAAACTCACAACCCATAGGAGAATAAAACTCAAATTTACTCAAACTTAATAAAATACCTCTAATACTTAGCGAAAAATTTTTAATTCGTGGAAGCATTTAATTATAATTTATTTGCTGTTGTACAAGCGATCGTACTAATTGTGTGATTATATCTATGTATAAAAAATAAAAACACGTAGAAAAATCTGAAAAAATGAAAATGCTCAACACCAAAGTAAAATAAATAAGTTAAAAAATATTTGGAATAGTTATATTTACTGATAAATATAGCGAGTTATCAGTAAGTGCAAGTACAATTTTGATGGCTTAAGCGATCAAATAGATAGCAGTTTAGTTTGATAAGACGAAAGTCATATATACCATATATTGAGGAGTAAAAGTTTAGCCATATGTACGATTGCATTATCGTCGGCGCTGGACCTGCTGGTGGAACAGATGCGTATCATTTAGCAAAAGAAGGGCGTTCGGTACTTATTGTAGAAAGAGAATCTCTACCAAGGTATAAACCCTGTGGCGGCGGAGTATCACCTGCGATCGCCAAATGGTTTGACTTCGATTTTAGTCCCGTAATTTCCCTGAAGGTGAACACCATCCGGTTTAGTTGGAAAAAAGGAGATTCAGTTGAAACCCAAATAGAAAATGTTGAGCCGATATGGATGGTACAGCGAGATGCTTTTGACCATTTTTTAGTGCAGCAAGCCCAGTATCTTGGTGCGGAACTCAAAGATAGTACTGAAGTAAAATCTATAGAGTTTAAAAGCGATGCTTGGGAAGTAAATACAGCAAATGGTACATTTTCTGGACGCTACCTAATTGCAGCTGATGGTGCTACGGGGCCAATGTCAAAATGGCTTGGTTTTAAAGAGCCTAAGCGCCGTTTAGCCGGTGCTTTGGAAGCACCAGCCTCATCAGGACAAGATAAATCTAAAATTCAGTTTGAATTTGGCACAATTAAAAACGGTTATATCTGGAGTTTCCCTAAAGCGGATGGTTTGTCCATTGGTGCTACAACTTTCCTTGGTGGAGAACCCGGAGATTTCAAGAAAATTTTTAAGGATTGTAGTTCGATGTTTGGCGTGGATGTCAATGCTTGCAAGGAGTACAGTCATCCGGTGTGTATCTGGAATGGAAACAAAACATTGCATACCCAAAATGCAGTATTGGCTGGAGAAGCAGCTTGTGTGGTCGATCCTATGACAGCAGAAGGGATTCGCCCCTCTATTTTTAGCGGCATGAAAGCTGCTGAAGCTGTCAATAAAAGTCTTGGCGGTGATATCAATGCTCTCGAAGTTTATACTCAAGTAATGAGTGAAGAATGGGGCGCTGATATGGCTTGGGCACAAAAGCTCGCAGGTGCATTCTACCGTTTCCCTGGTGTTGGTTACAAAGCAGGCGTAAAACGTCCTACCGGCAGCCAAATTATGGCTCAAATTCTATGCGGACAATTGCGTTATGGTGACGTTGTAGGTCGCGCCCTCAAACGTTTGGTTCCCTTCGGCTAATCAATTTATCTTAAATAAGAGGTTTATTGATGACAAATAAATGATACTTTGGGTAACCGCGTGAAGCCAAACTGAAACGAGCAGTTTCCCATGAAAGGGGTAGAGCAGAAATGCTCTACTACATCTGAAATTTTTGTGACTATTCTCAGAAGAATATAGTTATTAATTATACTTTTATCATACAGATGAAGAAAGTGTATTCTTCTTCCCAGTCTTTTTGAAGCGCTAAAGGTCACTATCTTCCCTATGCCAAGATATTACTCGTGCGTGCCACTAGGAATCAGAAGCAATTATATATCTGGCATATTCTTTTGTAGAGGCACGTGAGATTTAGTTAAATTTTTAAGGTAATAATAAGACTATGGTGTTACGCAGCACTTGAATATTGTGATAATCACGTAAGTTATGTATATATTTAGGCAAGATTTAACTTATTTAAAAGCAAACATAAAGCTACCGTGGTTATTCCCATGCAGAATATTCCGGCAACACCTGCTAAAGGCTTTTTATTCTTACCTGTTATCCATTCAGGTGCTCTCCCTGTATAGTCAATTAAGTTTAATGTATCAATAGCTGCTATTGACCATACCCAACCAGCATGCAGCCCCCAGGCTAAACCAAGGCTACCATTATCGGCAAACCTCGCTAATACTAGTACCATTCCCATTAGGCATAGTCCAGGTAACTGGGGAATTGTTTCGCTTTGTTCCCAAACTAAGTGTAGTAATGCAAAAATTAAGCTGGAAGTTACCGTAGCTATCCAAACTGAGTAATCTTCTTGTAGTTGACTGAAAAGAAAACCTCGAAACACTAGTTCTTCAACGCCACCCACTAAGGTAGCTACCAACATTATAGAAAATAATGTAGATGGTAAAGACTTGAGATTCGATATTTTTAGCTTACATAAACCGAAACACAAATGGCAACCGAATACGAAAGCTAAACTTAGCGCTCCCAAGCCCAAACCTAAAGAGAATGAATATAAAATTGAAAAATTTCCGAGCCAACCATAACTTGAAAAAGATTTATGGGTAAGCCAACAAATTACTCCTAAAATTAAAGGAGCTAATAGGTAAAGAGAGACCAATAATGGAATTTTGTGTTCCGATCGCAAAGATTGGTTTGGTGTCCAATGGAACACCTTTGTCAAAATTAATGCTATCGGTAGCCAACATCCTACCCAAGCAAGAAAAAAAGCCATTAGCACAATCAAAGAAGGTGCATCTTCCCAGAACGAGATAAAATTGTTGGTTAACGGCTCAAATAAAGCTATCAAAACAAACGAAAAAAACAATGAACTAATTGCTCTCAGGCTATTTTTGATTCAGAGATAAAAAAGCCATATTTAAATACGGATTTTTAAGAAAGAGAAGCATTAATCGCATCAATACTCCTCTTTCTACTCCTTTACGATTCGGTGAAAGAATCGTTTTACCTTATTTTACTCAAACGATACACAAAATATTTAAGAGTAGTATAGTCGTTTCGGCATATTTTTATTTTTCAAAATTAATTTAAAAATCGGCCAAAACAACTATTTTTTAGGATTGTAGGGACGAAAGATACAAAATTATCTTCAAGTTTATCCCTAGCATCAAAAAAAATTACTCTTCTTCATCTTCTAGTTCTTCATCTTCTAGTTCTTCATCTTCTTCGCTTTCTTTTCTGTCGCTATCAACTTGAATTAAGTGGATATGTTTGTATCCCAGCTTAATTTCAAACTCGTCGCCCGATTTTAAACCCATTGCTTTGGTATATGTAGCACCAATCACAATTTGACCGTTTTGATGAACGCTGACTCTGTAAGTCGGTTCGCGGCCTCGACCATCTTTTGGTGTTTCCGGACTTAAGGGAATTCCTCTAGCCGATAACAACGCGTCGTAAAAATCTGTTAGGTTAACTCGTACTTGACCGTTCTTAGTAGTAGTGAAATAACCGCATTGCTTAGCTCTTTCTCGTCTTGGTAAATTAGATAATTCTTTGACTTTGGCAAGCAATGTTTTTCCTGTCAATGGCGCTGTTGCTGTTTCACTCATTACACTCAAATTTTCCTTAATCTGTGCTTTCGCGATAAATAATGCGGTTTTATGCCTAGCCTAAAGGCGATTTTTGACGGGCACTCATGAGAATTTTTTTAGGATAAAAAAATTCTCATGGGAACCTTTGACATCCGTACATCAAACTTTTTGGACTTTAACTGAACCTCAACCCCTACTGTTCTAATTCCAGGAGACAATGCTTGTGGTATCCCACAACATATTACTCATAAATTGCAGTCGTAACGGGAATTTATTTCGGTGATTTTACACAGCTAACGCCTATATTTACCATCAGAGATGAAATTTTTTCTTCCAAGGGCTTTAAATAAAGCTAATTAACTGTAAAAAGGCTTTTACAAACCACATAAGTCTACTACTATAAATCAGTCGCAGACTCTAAAAGTCACCAGGCATTTTATTTTCAGCCAAAGTCTTTTAGACTCGAAGAGTTGTAGGATTTTCCCTAACATTCCTCTATGGCTTCAGACAGCATAGTATTAGCTAAGGGTTTACAAGGATAAACCCTCTTATACTGCCAATAGAGACAAAAATTTCTATGCCCCTATATTACGAAAAAACAAAGCTATAGTTACCGCGATTGTACCGCAATTTATTATAGTTTTGTTGCCTCGTAATTTTATATTAAATACTAACATGAACTAATAATAGCAAAATAATTGTTTAAGTTTTAATTATTTTTGCTGTTATGCTTTTATCTAATGTTCTACCCTCAAGGGGGGGTAGGTGTTGGTGCAAGAATTTTATAAAAATTCATCTAAGGATAGAGTTGCTGTTTTTAGTTTCATTGCTACACATCCCACTTTCACCGAATATTAATCTGTGTAATCCCTGGGATTATATACAAATCTTCTGACAAGCAAATGCGATATCAGATATGTTAATCAATTGATTGGAGTATAAGTCAAATAAAGATTTTTCCCTTATAGACATGATGGATTGGTGTGGTTGTAGAATAATAAAACAGCGATGACCGATTGGTATATTTTAAGAAATGCTCCAAAGTGCGATTAAAAATTTGTTGATAAGACTCTTGTTTGACTAACCAGGAGCAAACGCCTCCTCTTTAAGTACGTCTTAAGACTAAACTTAGATTAACGGCTAGGTCTCATAATATATCCTGCTATATTTGGCAGAGTTGAAACCTAATAGCAAAGCTGTTTAAGCTCTTGGGTTTCGGGAATAAAAATTTTTATAATTATCCTTACCAACTATAATCAAAATTATCTTTTATGATAAGTCAGTGTTAAGCAGCGATTAAAATTAGGTATCGGTATAACTCCTACTAGGAAGTAAATTACTTTATTAAAAATTATTTCCTTTAATAAGCAAGCGTAGAAAGTTAAAGTCAGGACACAGGGTAAAATGCAAGTTAATTTTAAAGTGATTCGACAAAATCAACAAATATCTCCTACGGTACAAACTTACCTTTTGGAGGTACAAGAGGGTAACACAATCCTTGATTGTCTTAATCGGATCAAATGGGAGCAAGATGGTACTTTAGCATTTCGGAAAAATTGCCGCAATACAATTTGCGGCAGTTGTGCTATACGGATTAATGGACGCTCTGCTTTAGCTTGTAAAGAAAATGTTGGCAGCGAAATTACTAGATTTGCACCAGAAGTACCATCAGAAGAACTGGATAATTATATTCCTGAAATCACGATCGCGCCATTGGGTAATATGCCTGTACTAAAAGACTTAATTGTTGATATGAGTGGTTTCTGGAATAACTTAGAAACTGTTTCTCCTTATGGCAGCACTGCTGCAAGAAAAGTGCCAGAGCGAGAGTTTTTACAAACACCAGAAGAAAGACAGCAGCTTGAGGAAACTGGTAATTGCATTATGTGTGGTGCTTGTTATTCTGAGTGCAATGCATTGGAAATTAATCCAGATTTTGTTGGTCCCCATGCATTAGCTAAAGCTTACCGGATGGTGGAAGATAATCGTGACGGTGAGACTCAAAGTCGTTTGGAACAATACAATGAAGGTACTAAAGGAGTTTGGGGTTGTACTCGTTGTTATTACTGTAATAGTGTTTGTCCAATGGATGTGGCTCCTTTAGACCAAATTAGTAAAATTAAACAGTCTATTCTTGAAACCAAACAAGCAAGCGATAGTCGTTCGATTCGTCATCGTAAGGTATTGGTAGAGTTGGTGAAAGAAGGTGGTTGGATTGATGAAAGACAATTTGGTTTACAAGTTATTGGTAATTATTTTAAAGACATCAAAGGTTTACTGAGTATTGCGCCTCTTGGTTTGCGAATGATGAGTAAAAGTAAATTTCCCTTGACTTTTGAACCTTCCGAAGGAACTAAGCAGGTGCGTTCTTTAATGGAAGCAGTTGAACGAGAAAAGGTTAATAAAGATTAACAAGATTTTTTATCCTGTGTTTGATATTGGGGACGTGGTAATGCAACGTCTCTACTTTATTTATATTATGGAACTGCTATAGCAACACAACATATAAATGTATGAGGAAATCAAAGTAAAAAATCTTCAAAAATTATACAAGTATGTCGGTGCAGATGAAATTCGACAGAATACAGCACATTTACCGCCAGGAAATAAAATTTTATCCATTAATGATATTGAAAATTGGATTAAAGGGAGCGAACAACAGCCAGACGCTTATGGATTAATTGCAGCTACTTTTGTAATCGATTGTGAAGGTAGTTTAAGAATTGCCCAGAGACACTCCGAACATATTGCTTGTGCTGGCGGTAAATCTGTACTCTCAGCCGGAGAAGTATTTTTTCAAAAAAGTAAAAATGGATTGGAAGTAGCTGAAATAACCAATCAATCAACAGGCTTTTGTCCAGAAGGAAAATCCTGGATACATATTGCCAAGGTACTTGATTTAATCAAGATTCCTCACCCATCTTCATTTACTATCGAATTTGTTTTTCGACGTTGCTGTGCTTGCGGCCAAATAAATATAGTGAAAGATAATCTATTTACTTGCTCTGTTTGCAATCGCGAACTTCCTCAAAAATGGAATGAATCGTGATTACAGCACATTTTATCTGAAAAAAGCACTACGAAGATGGGTGAGTATGCCCATCCTACAAGACTTTTTATAATTAAAATTGTATCTTATTGCTATCCCTTAAAAAGAGGGGCTTACTTAAATCTTGTTTCGATCGAAAACTGTTTTCAGATACTGCTAATTTTTATGAATTCTCAAAATAATTTAGTTGAAATCAGTGATATCCAAGCAGCAGCAAAACGGCTTGATGGAATTGCTCATCGCACTCCGGTTTTAACTTCTACAACAGTCAACCAACTCACTAACGGTAAAATATTTTTTAAGTGCGAAAACTTTCAGCGCACGGGTTCTTTTAAATTTCGCGGCGCATACAATGCACTTTTTCAATTGTCGAAGGAACAGAAACACAAAGGTGTGATTACTTTTTCCTCGGGAAATCATGCTCAAGGAATTGCGCTCGCTGGAAGATTACTTAATATTCCCACCACAATTGTCATGCCCGAAAACGCCCCTATAGTAAAACAAACCGCAACTCGCGGTTATGGTGCTGAGGTGATTTTATATAATCCAAAACAAGTTATGAGGGAAGAATTAGCGCAGAAATTAGCAAGCGATCGCCATCTTACAATTATCCCTCCTTTCGACCATCCTCACATCATCGCAGGACAGGGAACAACAGCTTTAGAACTAATTGAGGAAGTTGGTGAGTTAGATTTACTGTTAGTTTGCTGTGGTGGTGGGGGATTAATTTCCGGTTCTGCCATAGGCACCAAAGCAATGTTACCAAATTGTCGCGTCATCGGAGTAGAACCCGCAGGGGCGGATGATGCTACTCGTTCGTTTTACTCACAAATTCTGCAATTTGTCAATAATCCAAATACGATTGCTGACGGTGCGAGAACACCGAGTTTGGGGAAGATAACTTTTCCCTTAGTCTTGAATTACGTTGATGATATGGTGACGGTATCGGAGGAAGCAATAATCCGCACTATGTTTTTGATTTGGGAAAGGTTGAAAATAGTAGTCGAACCTACGGGAGTTTTAGCCGCAGCAGCTTTATTGGAAGGTGTAGTAAAGCTTCCAGGTGCGAGAATTGGCGTGATTATTAGTGGTGGGAATGTTGATTTGGTAAAGATGGGCAATTTGGTTGATTGAACTTGATTTTATTTCAGTACAATAGCCCAAAATTCTGCGGAAAATATCCTCTTTTAAGTATTATTATCTTACTTATTTTCCTTTGTTTTACTTAACCAAATCACCAGATCTTCTAAACTAACTGCAATTTCGCTTCCTAATGTTTCGATATAGGTAAGTCCATCGCTAACGCTTAAACTTCTGATGGGATACCAGGTATTTCGTATGCGGATGAGAAGTTCTAATTGAATGACTTTACCCTGAATACGCTGACGATATTTCCACCCAGTTCGCCACAAGTTAGCTGCCTTTTCACAGTGCATTTGATAACCCTCTGGAATCTGACAGTACTCATATTGATAAAAACCACGATTATCTATATCTCCTATGAGAATAAAATTGTATTCAGCTAATACCTGAGTTATTAATTGCCAGTAATTTGACTTATATTTTACTAAAAATGGGTTTAATGTACTTTCTAGTTTAGTAGTGACAATTACCCCTTCTTTTTTTGCTGTCAGTTGATTGATTTTATAAACTGTTTCACCCTGTAATGTTGAGTTTGATAATAAAACTTCCTTTTTCTGAATAGAAAGCTTAACAAAATCTCGAATCAAATCAATATCAGATAACATCGGAAACCAGAAATAATACTATATGCTATGTTACCCATTTAATTAGTTTATCTATCGTCCGTATAAACTCTTATTTAGGAAGTTAAAATAATACATTTAAAGATTAGGAAGGAGGAAGAAGGGTGAATTAGCTGTCGATCGCAAACTTCTCTCTTGCAAAAGCAATCTTCTGCTCAATTCCCGAAAGTTTTTTTACATTCGAGTCGATTATTTCTAGTCGTGGAATCAAACCTTGTTGATTGGCAATTTGGATCGAAAGTCCTCGACGAGCATTGATTTCCAGTAATAATCGACCTTTTTCTTTATCTAAAATAACATCAATACCGAGATAACCAAACTCAGTTTTTTCCCATAGCTTTGCCGCCATATCCAAAATAGTATGCCAATGAGGAATTTGCCAATCGCATAATCTTGCGTCAGTATCTGGATACTTTGCTATATAGCGATTATTCTGGCTTGCACAAAATATCGTTATCCAGCCGTGCCGGAATCTCGTTAATTCTGGGGTAAAATCTTCAGTTTTCAAAGTTCTTTAATAGCTACAATTCCAATACCATCAGTGCTATATTCGTGACTTTAAGGTCATGGTGTATTAGTGAATATATTTAGAGAATTATAACTATGCTAAAAACCGTGGCAAAAACAATCGTTTTAAAATTAGCGATTGCCTAAGCTTTGCATTCATCATTTATCTTTGTGCTGAGACATCAGTATCACTATAAATTTTATGTTTTAGTGAATACTCATTTATCAATGTAGTTTCTAGTTGACAAATCACGAATACAATATGTTCCCAGGATTGTACCTTAAATTGCACCTTAACTTACTTAAGTTTCCTTGTTTAAATAAATCCAATAATATAAAAATTGAAGTTGAGGTTTTGCAGGGAGAAAAACTAATGCTTAACAGTTTGGTTCGCACAACTCGTCCTTTAAGCAACTTAAGTAACTTCGTGGTTGAAGAACTGCCTATAATTTTAAGCAGAGTTGATTCTGATATCACACGGATACTCTTAACCAGAAAAACCAAGAAACTAGTTGAAGAAATCGAACAAAAGCCGATTTCTGATAACATAATTTCTTTACTCGATTTAACCTTTTTAGAAGCTGCTTTTTATACAAATTATTTAGAAATTCCAGATAAATTAATATCTTTAACTAATATATATGCCAGTCATTTTTGTATATTACCAATGCTGACATATGAGTTGTTAATTATGATTAACCCTAGTCAGGACTTGCGCCTGTTCACCTTAAAAGAGACTGGAGAAAATGAAAGATTATTCTATGAATCACATAAAAAGATAGAAGCCAATATCACTCCTTTAGTAACTTTTATTTTAAGAATTTTAATAGAAGATAAATATGACCAAGAAAGTTTAATACAGTTAAGAACCTTAGTTCCAAATATTAAAGCTACTGTCGAGCAAATGCTTGAATTAATGAGTCAAATGTCTACATCGGAATACAATATATTCCGACGTTATTTAACCAAGCACCCCATACGAGGTTTTCCTGGAGCTAGTGGGGCTTACTCGGCACTTTATCCCACCCTAGACCAGTTGCTTCGTACAGAAATAGCAGAAGTTAGATTTAAGGAAGAACTACTTCCCCAAACACAAGTAACAGGTATGACTAATATAGTTATGTATGAAAAAGCTAAAAAATGGCGAATATGGAATGGTCAAACTATGATTGCTAAACTCAAAAATAGTGATGAGCCTCTCAAAGAAGATTTCATTGAAGTTTTGAATAAAATTATTAACGCAATGGTTAGCTTCAGACAAAAACACCTTTGTGCTGTTGCCAAGCATATTCCTCAAGTTTTTGAGGGTAAAGAGTGTGGAACTGGTGGAATAAAGGATGCTCCTGACTTTTTGAAAAAAGCCATTGAGCAAACAAAGAAGTCAAAAATTATGTGGCATACCTAGCTAGGCTGTTAATTCTGTAGCTTTTAGTAGAGAAACTCAACTAAAAAGTCGAAATATTTGAAGAATATGACCAGACATAAGGGCTTTATTTCTTTAGTTTGTTGAGTTTCATTCTTTGCCTCTATTACGACATTTAAATATGAATAAAAGTAACCCAAATTCACTTGGGAGCAAGGCTGTATTGCTCCTTGCTGGTACTCTAACAGTTATGTCAGGTATAGCTGTTTCTCCGTCTTTACCAGTAATGGAAAATTACTTTTCTAAAGTCGTTAATACAGTCAATATAGAAATATTAATCCGCTTAATTATCACTCTTCCCGCTTTGTTTATCGTAATTGGTTCGCCAATTGCTGGAGTTATGATCGATAGACTTGGACGCAAACCATTATTATTAGTAGGAATAATTTTCTATGGTTTTGCAGGTGCATCAGGATTTCTGCTAAATGATTTGATTAGTATTCTTATCGGACGTGCATTTTTAGGTTTATCGGTTGCTTGCATTATAGTTAGTTCTACCACCCTAATAGCAGATTATTATATGGGGTCTGCTCGGTCAAATTTTATGGGTTTGCAAGCAGCATTTATGGGTTTGGCAGGAGTTATTTTTTTGCCTATATGTGGTGTATTAGCGAGTGCCAGTTGGCGTTATCCGTTTTTAATTTATCTGTTTTCTTGGCTGTTAATACCGTTAGTTATTTTTTCTAATTACGAACCCCATCGCATTCAAACAAAGGAAAAAATTACATTGAAGTCTCAAGTAAGTAATAATTTAAAGATTCCAATTAGCTTATTATTGATGATTTTCGGAATTACAACTTTTACTCAAATTATTTTTTATTTAATTCCTGTCCAGCTTCCATTCTATTTGCGCGGATTAGTAAATGCCACTCCGCAACAAATTGGAAATGCTATTGCTTGCTGTAATTTATTTAGCGTCACAGCTTCATTGTTTTACAGCAGACTCAGCGCTAAATTAGATTTTGTCAGTATTTTACCGATTATTTTCGGATTACTTGGCACTGGCTGTAGCATTATTGGTTTAGTTAATAGCTATATTCCCGTATTATTTGGTTTAGCTATTGCGGGTTTAGGTCTCGGGCTTTTAATACCTAATATGACAGTGTGGATATCTGCGGCTGTACCCGACATGATACGTGGACGTGCCAATGGTGGGTTTTCGACTGCTTTATTTTTAGGGCAATTTCTGTCACCAATTGTCACTCAACCAATTAGCCTCAAATTTGGTTTGAGTTCAACTTATAGCTATGCAGGGGGTTTGCTCTTGATTGCAGGAGTTATATTTTTTGTCATGCGAGCTCTAGTATTCGCGAGACTCAAAAATTTCGGGGGGAGATCAGGCCGTAGCAAGTATTAAATGGAAAAAAAATGGATCATAACAATGCTTGCGGATTAGTTTGACGGGAAGTTATGAGGAAATTGATAGAACAATGAGTAGCTTCTATAGGTTGTTTATAATGCTTACAGCTGCTTTAGTTAAACCTCTTTATTTCACTACAAATTTAAACATTTGAGATGCTGTCTATAGCCTCATCTCACCCTTACTACAAGTTCTAATATTCCATTATTTTAATTTGCTTATTTGCAGCTAACTGCGCCTTTTTCATCGCTTGTTTTAATGGTTGTTATCCTAACATGGCGCTGGTAAATTGATTGTCAAAGTTATTTACAATTGGTGTCGGATACTTACCTATTTGCCAAAGAGTAGCGTAATCAATCCCCGTTAAAAATGGCAGTCGTAAATTATCTTGTTTGTAATCCAATTTCTGTGCTACTGATTTTCTTGTGGGTAAGGCAAAACCACTTTTAGTCCATTTTTCCATACCTTGTTTACTTGTAAGGTAAGAAATTAATTCCCAAACTTGTGTTTTGTGTTTTGCTTTTTGATTCATTACGTAAGCAACGGTAAATATCATTGTGTCTTTTTTATTATTTATAGTTGGTACTTCTGCGGTACCAAATTCTAAGTTAGGAAAAGTTTCTTGCAAATAAGTAATCGCCCAGTTACCTTCAATTACCATTGCCACTTTACCAGTGGCGAACATTTCGCTACCGGAATTTGTCCCTACATCTGTTTTTTGAACGGAAGTTCCTTCTTTTTGATATTGCTCAATAACTAATTGCAAGCCTTTTCTAGCTTCTGGAGAAGCAAAAGTTACATCACCATCTTGGTTTACAATTTCTCCTCCGAAAGCTTTGATTTTATAAGCTTGCCGCGCTAATTCTGGAATTTCTCCAAAACCGTATTTATCTATCCTGCCATCTTTATTACTATCTTCTGTTAACTTCTGCGAGTAAGTACGTAATTCTTTCCAGGTAGCAGGAGGATCGGTTAAACCTTTTTTACTCAATGCTTGTTTGTTATAAAACAGAGCAAGCGTTGAGTAATCTTTCGGTAAACCGTATATCTGGTTGTTGTACTTAAAACTGTTTAGTAAGGTTTCTTCAAAGTCGCCTAAATCGAATTCATCATCTATATAGCTATCTAAAGGTTCGAGAACATTTCTACTCATTAAGAAAGGTGCTTCCAAAGCATTGAAATAAAAGACATCTGGTGCTGCTTCCCCAGGGCAAACGCCGAACTGTCATTAATTCGGCTATATTGTCAATAAAGTCTGAAATACTCCCATTATTCATTACTTCTTACTTCTTACTCATTACTTCTTACTCATTACTTCTTACTCCTTACTTCTTACTCCTTACTTCTTACTCCTTACTTCTTACTTCTTACTCCTTACTCAGCCTATACTCTAAATTTAGATGCGTTTGCCCTGGCTGCTTCCCCCACTAAGCGAGTTTTGATGACATCCATGTATTGATCGTTAATAACCTCATACTTAACTTTGATGTCTGGATGCTCTACCTCAAAATCTTGCAACAACTGTTTTAAGAGCTTTTGTTCAACTGAACTAGCACCCCAACCGCTGAGTTTAATGGTAACTATATCTGATGATGTAGATGTACTTGATAAGAATTGATTATGATAGCCAGCCATCAATAAGGTAAATGCTAGCAAGATTCCTAAAAAGCTAAACAATTTTCTTTTCATGACAAAGCGATTTGCTCGCAAGAGTGCAAATTAACCATTTAGACTAAATTAATTATTTTGCAATACTCGCACATTTGATCGGCATATTAAAAAATACCAGTTGTACAGTTTTTTTGTTAATATATATTAAATTTTTTTTATTTATAAAGCAGTAGAGTAAGAGCATTAAGTAAAGTTATTTATACTTAAATTATTTTTTTTTGAAAAAAATATCGCATAAAATAAATGATTAATAATCGGAATTACTATTAGTATATATACTATAGTCATTGTCTATATTAAGTATATATAATGTTGAATCATTTATCTTAAAAGTTCGATAGTTATCATGGAAGTAATTCAGAAATTTATCCTAGGGATTGCCATTTTAGGCGGTATAATTTTAGTCTTATACGTATTATTATTTGGGTTATTACCTATATGGTTTCGCCGATTTTCTACCGATGCAGCAATTACAGCTTTGAAAATCTCGCGCAAACCAATTTTATTGCTCACTCTATTTATTGGGTTCAAGACTTCATTCTCTCAATTAGAACTAACTTCAATAGAAGCTTGGGTTGTTAAGGGTTTCAATGTTGGGATTGTCATTATAACGACTTACTGGATTAGTCAACTTTTCACTCAGGTTGTTGTTTACTACTCGAAAATCTACGCTGAGAAAAGTGAAGCCATGTGGGATGAAGTTTTGATTCCCATTCTAGAAGGTATACTCCCAATTGTAATTTATGCGATGGGTATTTCATTAGTGTTGGAGAGTATAGGCATAGATGTAGCTGGAATCTGGGTAGCAATTGGGGGTGCTAGTTTTATCATCGGCTTTGCTTTCAAAGACTCTTTGGCAAACTTTCTTAGTGGTTTAGTTTTGTTAGTTGATACGCCATTTCAATTTGGAGATGTTGTTTCCCTATCGGAAGGCAACTTAGCAATAATTAAAAAAATTGGTCTGCGAGTGACTCACTTGTATGACGTCAATAACCATAGTGATATATATTTACCCAATTCTAGTTTTGAAAGTCAGGCAATTGTTAATCTGACTCGTCCCACACCTCATTACTACGATCGGATTAGTATCCAAACTTTGTCAACTGCCGATCCTAGTTTAGTAGTCCAACTTATGGAAAATGTTGTTCTAAGTCATCCAGATACAACGGGTGACATTGAGAAAAAGATTGACCTCTTGTACAAGTTTTATGGATTGTCTAAACCTGGAGCTAAAGAGGAATTGAAGAAGCAAACTGGCTTACAAAGATTAAAAGCAGAAAAAGAACTTAATAGTAAGCTCAAAGATTTAGAAGAGGCTTTTGATCTTTTATCCAAGAAGATTAATTATTTTGAGGATAAAGGTTTGGATGAAAATGAAATCAAAACTATTCGCAGCAACTACCTGGAAATTTGCGAGATCATTGGTTTAGTAATTGACGTAGAAGGCAAGGGCAGGAGGAAAAAGTTATTTTTAAAAGAGGGAGAACTCGCAAAAACTGGGGAGCAATCTCTAATTGGTTTGGTTAGATATTGGTATGGTTGCTGGTTAGAAGATCCAGACTTATTAACAGAAGATCATAAAGTGTTACCAAACGAATGGGAGCAGAAGATTGAACTATTAAAGCGAAAAGCCAATCGCATATTACGTGAGGTCAACAATCTCTCAATTGATGATACCAGGTTAGATGACACTTTCGAGAACATGGTTACTTGGCTTCAAGAACGCTTCAAACGTTCTCGTACAGAGTGGCAAGAACCAAAAATTTGGGTGGAAAGCGTAGGTTCGGCGGGCGATCCTGAGAAAGAATTTATTGTCAAATATTTTGTTGATGACATCAAGCTCGAACACTGCGAGAGAGGTAAACGTGTCAAAAATGAATTGTATCGTGAGATGATGTGGCATCTTAGAAATGCTTATCTGGCAAAATAAAAAATACTCTAAATTCTACTGTTGACACTCAATTTAATGGTGTGATTTTTTATTAAGTAGGTCAGTAGGCATACTTCACTTAAAAAAACCTGATAAAAAATATTGCGCATCAAAAAAGAAACTCTGGAAAAATAATTTATTCCAGAAGTTTATACTTTCCTTTTTGGTAAATATATAAAATACAACAAATAAATATTCTACAGTTTTGAGAAAAATAAGTGGCATAAAATAATTATCTTGTGCTGTACCGAAAGTGATTTTTTAATATCCCTAGTTTACTTTGGCATGTGGATGTTTGCCTTAAATCTCAATACACCGTTTTTTAAGCTTTATAGAACCCATTTGGGATCTATTTAACCAGTTGCGAGTCTTTTAAGCATCAATCGGACAAAACAAAGATTAATCTTAGTGTTAGAGTGTTCAAGAGTTCTTTCAAAGTTTTTGACCAAGCCTTTACATCTTTCCATCCAAGAGTTGGTTCTTTCAATAACCCATCTTGCTTTGACTGGAACAAAACCTATTTTTCCTTCTTTTTCTTTTAGGATTTTAGATGGTTTTGGTGAAAGCTTAAACCTAATTTTTGTCATTATTTG
>JBHJJJ010000355.1:0-18661 GCA_050042755.1 Rivularia sp. (in: cyanobacteria) | reverse complement strand
TTTTTGTCTTTTGTTTTTTTTCTTCTGCTTTTCTCCTAGTCGTTGTGCTGTGTTTTTGTGGTTTTTTTGGGTGTGGGGTGGGGTTGGGTGTGGGGGTGGGGGGGGGGGGGGGGGGGGGGGGGGGGGGGGGAGTGGGGTGGGGGGGGGGGTGGTGGGGGGGGTGGTGGATGGGGAGATGGGGAGAAATTTAAACTATTAACTCCTAACTCCGCGAGTTCCTAACTCCGCGAGCTCCCAACTCCTAACTCCGCGAGCTCCTAACTCCGCGAGCTCCTAACTCCGCGAGCTCCTAACTCATAACTCCGCGAGCTCCTAACTCCTAACTCCTAACTCCGCGAGCTCATAGCTACTTATATTAATTTTGTTCAATTTCAATTTGCCAAGTTTGTAAGGTAGTTCCTAAAAATTGGTCAAGTGTTGTTAAAGCGTTAAGATATTGAATTGTAGCAGATAATTCGGCATTTTGTGCTTGTACTAAAGCATTCTGAAAATTGACAATATCCACAACTCTTGTTGTACCACCCAGTCTTTGTTTTTGTTGTTCGATATCGAGTTGTCTTTTTGATAATTGGGTTGCTTGTCTTGCTAATTCTAGTTGAGAAAAGCTTAAATTAACATTTCTAATCCTATCTTGTAATTCAATATCTAAATTTTCATTAACATCTTTAAAGGTGTTTTCAGATTTTTGTAAAGTAATTCTTGCTTGTTCTACTCTTTGCTGCAAAGATAAATCTCCAATAGTCCGAGTCATTGTTAATCCGGCTCTTGCGTCATTCTGTCGATTATTACCATCACTAACATCGACATTAAGACTTAAATCCCAGCGCTTTTCATCTTTTGCCAGAATCAGCCCCAGTTTATTTGTTTCTAAGTTAAGTAGCGATTGTAAATATAATGGTTGATTGTTAATAGCAATTTGTCTGAGGTTGTTTAAATCTAGTTTAACTCGTTCAACTGTAGGAATATCTGCTGCTTCGATATTTGTATTTTTATCAATATCAAGAATTGCTAATAGTGCTAATTTATTTGATTCTAAGCTATTTTGTGCTTCCAGTAAGCTCAGACGACGGTTGGCGATATTTGCTTCTTCTTGGACAATTTCAACTGGTGCTATTCTTCCTGCAGCAATCAAGGCTTTAGTCACTTCTAAAGATTCTTGCGCATTTTTCAGAGACAGTTGTTCAATTTTAACTCTTTCTTGGGCTTGCAATAATTGTCGATAGGCAAAAATACTTTTAGTAATTGTGTCGGCTAATATTGATTTTAAATTAATAATATTACTTTGCTCGTTTATTCGTGCTAATTTAACTGAGGCTTTATTAACTGTAGTTCCAGCACCTCTTAATAAAGGTTGACGAAAGCTTAACTGTAAGTTTTGTTCAAAGCTATTATTGTTAATATTATTAACTTGAGTATTACCATTCCAACCAAAACTAATTTCTGCTCCAGTAGGAATTTTCATCACTACTTTTGCATCCAGGGCGCTATTTGTATTAGTTGTGTCTCCTAATTTATTTGCAGAAACAGATAATGTAGGAGTCAAATCAGGTTTGAACTTATCCTCGGCAACTGCTAATTCTCCTCTTTGAACAATTCTATCTAAATAAGCATTTTTTATTTCTGTGTTATTTGCCAATAACAATACAACTATATCTTCCAAAATTAGCTTTTTAACATTATTATTTAATGGAGTTACTGGTTGAAAAATTGCTGGATAATTATTATTTCGATCGGCAGATAAGTTATCTT
The DNA here is from genome assembly GCA_050042755.1 of Rivularia sp. (in: cyanobacteria). Taxonomy (GTDB): domain Bacteria; phylum Cyanobacteriota; class Cyanobacteriia; order Cyanobacteriales; family Nostocaceae; genus Rivularia. The sequence goes on along the minus strand of JBHJJJ010000355.1, from coordinate 16,912 downwards.
GACCAAAAACAGGTAGACTTTTATAAAGTACTAATGAAATGCCGATGGGAATTAAAATAACTTTGGAAGCCAATGTAAATAATTGATAATTTTTCATATTATTGTTGCATAATCTATCAGTAAAAATAGTGAAGTGTATGTCAGAAAATAGTTATACTAAAATAGATATAAATCAACAATAAATTAAGATTGACGCAATGCTTTTACAGGGTCTAATTTACTAGCACGTAAAGAAGGGAAAAAAGCCGCACCGATTCCAACAAATAAAGCCGAACCTAGTGATAAACTAACAGTTTTTACTTCAAATTGATATGGCAAACTAAACACCTGAGCAACAACAGTTGTAATACCATGTACTGTAGTAATAGCCGCGATCCCTCCCACCAAACTTAAAATACCGGCTTCGATGATAAACTGCCATAAAATTTCATATTTTGTTGCACCAATTGCTCTTCTTAAACCGATTTCCGCAGTACGTTCGATAACTGCGGCAATGGTAATATTTGTAATTCCAACACCGCCAATAAGTAAGGAAATCATACCAACAAGAGTCAATGCTTGAGAAGCTATTCCCAAAATTTGTTGTGCGGCTAGGATGTCCTCAATATTACTGTAAGCATATATTTCTGCACCGGGTAGACGTTTTTTTAATAATTCTTGAGCTATAGTTTTTAACTCTTCCATTTTGTCTGGATCTCGTGGACGAATCGAAATAGATTCAATACTTTCTATTCCGGTCGTGGCGGTGTATCTTGAAATTGGTAATACTATATTTCCTGTTGGCTCCCTACCAAAGTCCATTTTAGTTTCTATAACTCCTACCACTGAATAAAGCCTGCTATCAATCAATAATTTCTGTCCTAGAGGATTTTCATTTGGAAATAATGCATCGGCTAAAAAATTATCAATTACAATTACTGCTCGATATTGTCGAAAATCTTTTGAATTAAAAAACCGACCTTTTAATATTTTTTTTCCCGTAGTTTGGAGATAATTTTGAGTCACTGCGAGCATACTAGGTTCAGCTTCTTGCCCTTGGTAAAATACTTTGTTATCTCCCTGTAAAGAATTAATTCCGCTAATAGCAATCATATTACTGATATTTTTACCCAAGTAATTCATATCTTCTAAATTTGCATTTATCCCATCAGTAGACCAAACATAAATTTGTACTTGAGGTGTTCCTCTTTTAGTTAATTCTCTAGCAAGAATTGCACGGCTAATATCACCGACTTGTAAAGTGGCATTTACAGCACCAACCCCCATAAATACACCCAAGGTGGTTAATGCGGAACGCACTTTATTAGCTATTAACGATTTACAACTTAGGATGATTAAATCTTTGGGAGACAGCATTTTATTTTTATAAGATAAGAATTACGAGTTATTTGGATGATTCTTTGTCTTTAGCTTCAGTTATCAATGTTCCTGCTTCTAAGGTGACATCTGCAAAAGGAATAATTATTTTTTCTCCTACTTTCAAACCGGATTTAACTTCGACTTTATTCGCACCTTCCAAACCCAAGGTAACTGTACGTTTTTGAGCTTTATTTTGTGCATTTTTCATCCATACAAAGGGTTTTTCTTTAGTACCTTGAATGGCTTCGATATTAACAGCAACTACCTTTTTACGCTGTTGGACAATTATCTCTACACTAACTTGACTGCCGGGTATTAAATTACCACTAGGTTCGTCTAACTCTATCGTTGCAGGAACTTTTCCTTGTCCGGAACCACCAGCATCTCCATTACCCGATACTGCTATTGGATGTATACTTTTAATGCGTCCGGAGAATTGTTTTGTATTGAGACCAATAGTTTTAATCCGTGCTGGTTGATTGACTTTTACTTTCCCCGCTTCTAAGGTTACGAGTTGAAGCTTAACTAATTCTTTTTCCGGATTACCTAAAACTAGTAATACTTTCCCCGTTTCCAAACCATCGCCACTTTTGACTTTCAGATCGAGGATTTTGGCGTTCATTGGAGCAGTGACGATATTATTTTTCAACTGTGCAGTAATCGCATTTCTTTCGACCTTTAAGCGCTGGAGTTCAGTTTTTTCATTATTGACCGTAGAAATAGCCTCTCGTAGCTCCGAACGTGCGCTCAGGAGCTTTTCTTGTTGGGGAGTTGCACGCTTTTGTTCGAGTTGCATTCGCCTTAGTGCAGCAGTTTCGCTTTTGATTGTTAAAATTGCCTCCTGTAATTCTGACTTCATTGCAAGTAAATTCTGACGTTGTTCCTCCCCTTCACGCTGTTGTTCTATTTGTTTTCCTTGTAATTCAAGTATTTGATTTGTAACCTCCAATTCGGTGTCTTTCAAGCCAGATTCTGCTGTACGAACTGCTTCTTGCTGCGCTTGTAGTTCGTCCCCTGCAATAAAACCCTTGGATGCGAGCAATTGCTGATTTTTAAGTTTACTCCGTTCCCCAATCAAACGTTTTTTAGCTTCTGCAACCTTCTCTCGCGTTCTTTTCAGGGCTAATTGCTGTTTCTGATTATCGATTTGTTGCCGTTTTTGATATCGTTCTAATTGTTGAACAGATGTGCCGATTTTTTGCTGAATTTCCCCAAGCTTTTCCCGAGCGCGTATAATTTTTAGCTGTTGATTTTCGATCTCAATTTTTTTGATGGGCTGACGTAACTCTTGCTGAGCTTTCGCTAATTTATCTCGCGCTTCCACCACCTTCTCTTGAGAGCGTGCGAGCACTAATTCCTTACTTCTAATCTGTAAGTCTTGATCTGCAAGATTTTTCTGCCCTTCAGTGTTACGTAAAATTATTAACTTATCACCCTTATTAACGCGATCGCCAATTTTTACTAATACTTTTTCTACTACCACATTTGTGGGGGATTTAATTTCCTGTTGTGCTCCCAATTCAAGGGTTCCACCCTCACTAACGGTAACTTCCACATCTCCCTGCTTGACGGGAACTACAGGTAAAGCGACTGCGCTACTAGCTTGATTTTGATTACTCAGAAAAAACAACCATCCACCAAAACCCATCACAGTCAGGATTGTTGAGCAGATTAACCATTTAATCCCGATTTTTAATCTTTTTTTACCTTCAACTGACTGCTCCATAGTCAAGATAGCAAGGATTAATGAGTATAAAAATTTTAACCTATCCTTCTTTTGTAAGGTACTCCTTGCAACGATCGGGAAGCTCCGCTTACCATACCGGCATTCCCAGGCTCAGCCTGGGAAACCAGAACAACTGCTAACCCCTAATTTTACCCAGAATGCGGTTCTCCAAACAATACCATCGAACAACCAATTTCTGAAAGTAATTGATTAGTCATATCACTGACTGCTAATCCTCCAGCGGTACGACGGTGAACCGAACGTAAAATTACCATATCGTGGGAATTAGCTTGGTTGACAATCACTTTTGCGACATCATCGTGACGGATAGTTTGAATTACTACTTCTTTACGAGATTTACTTTGAGTCAGATAGGAAGAAAGTTCGGATTCAAATAACGCAATTTCCTTATCAGTAGTATTGCGCGGACGAACGTGTAATAATGTCACAGATGCTTGATTGGTATCTGCGAAAAGTTGAGCAAATTGGATTACACGTAGTATTTGAGGTGTAATGTTTCTCACGGGAACGAGAATACTATGAATATTTATTGGTTCGTCTAACAAGCGCATTACCGCAATTGGACAATGTGCAGACCAAAAAACATTATCGATAATATTACCAAACAACCGAGCTTGAAAGCTGCTAGTTGGACTCCATCCCATGACAATTAAATCCGCATTTTGTTCTCTGGCTGCACGACTTATTCCCCGTGCGACATCATCATCTATACGAATTATTGGTTTAGCTTGGGCTTCAAATTCTTGACTAATTTTTAGAGCTTGCTGTAATAATTGTTTGCTTCGTTTAATAGAAACTTTTAACTGTGGTTCATCCATATGAACGTGCGCTTTAGGAATCGATAAAGGCACAACTATCCCCTTTTCATGATGAGCTAATAATGCTCCCATTTCAATCAAATATCTTTCGGTATGGGGATTATAAACAGGTACTACTACTTTAAAAAGACTGTTATAAATGAAATTATCGGTATCTAAATTGAATTCTGCATCATAATTTTCTACTTGCTGCTTTTGAGTATCTTTTTCTAACTCTACTTTGGGTACGGTTAATTTACTTCCAAATTGTGCCGTTAATACCGGGCCTAAAATAGCCGTCACTAACATTAAAACAATTACGGTATTAAATACTGAATCTGTAAGTATTCCCGCAGTTTTACCTACTAATGCAGCAGCTAAAGTTGCAGCTACTTGAGGTAAAGATAAAGACCACATTGTTAAAGCTTCATTCCAATTGTAGCGATAAAGTAGTTTCGCTATTAGTGCGGCGATAAATTTACTCAGAATTAGAGCTCCAACAATTCCCACTGTTAACGGCAATTCAGAAGTCAGGCTAGACATAAAGCCTTCTAAATTTATCAGTAACCCCATACCGACGAAGAAAAAAGGAATAAATAAAGTGCTTCCGACAAATTCAACTTTTTCTTCTACCGGAGAATGTCCGACTACATCATTTACAGCTAACCCTGCTAAGAATGCTCCTACAATTCTATCTACATTGATAATCTGTGCCCCTACTGAAGCTAAAAATACTGCTAATAAAACGAACAAAAATTGGTTACTTTGTTCGTCTCCAGTACGGCGAAAATACTCTTTTCCTGCCCAGTCAAAGCCGAATAAAACTATTGCTGAGTAAATAGCTAGAGTTGCTAATTGAATAGTTAAACTAGCAGCAGAGAATTCACCAGCACTAATTGATACGCAAATCGCCAGCACTAATAATGCAGCAATATCAGTAAAAATTGTTGCACCAATAGTTACGGTAACGGCTTGATTGCTCGTTACTCCCAAACGGTTAACTATGGGGAAACCTAAGAGAGTATGAGAAGCAAGAAGAGAACCAATTAAAATTGAAGCATTCCAATCAAAATTAAAAAATCTTCCTACTACCGTTCCAAAAATCAGCGGCACTAAAAAAGTTGCAATTCCAAAGCCTAAAGAACGGTTTTTATTTTTACGAAAGTCTTCTAAATCTATTTCTAAACCAGCAACGAACATCAGATAAATTTTACCGATATCCGACAGCAATTTCATGGTTTCAGTTTCTGCATTCAATATTCCTAAACCATCAGGGCCTAATACTATTCCTGCAGCTAAAAGTCCAACTAATCCAGGAAGTTGTAAACGCTCAAAAATAGGCGGTACTATAAGAATTACCAATAAAAGAATCGTAAAAGCAACTAAAGGACTCTTTGGAAGGGCTTGTAATATTTGTTCCATAAGAATATGATTTTATTTTTTGCTGATATCAAGTCATTAAGAATTAATCTGATTTTAGATTTTAATAAATACATCAGCCCCAATGGTTATTTAATTTAGTATTAGTATAATTATTGATTCATGCATAAGTTTGTTTATATGAAAGTTTGATAATTAAATCGGATTTATTAATCGTCAATATAAACTACGAGTATGCCGATAAATTATTAACTGTTTGAATAAAATTTAATACGAAAGACTAATAACTTTTTGTTCATTTATAACAATTTTAGCCAAGTTATTATAATAATAGTTTATTGCATCATAATTAACTTAAAATTTTTGCTTTTTGCCCGGTTAAAATTATAATAGAAAATCGACTATTATGATTTATTGATAATGAAACTATATTAGGGCTTACGCAAGCGGCACATTTTTATTGTAGAGGCACGTGTCACTTCCCGTCACGTAATAAGGCTTTTATTGTCACGCACCAGCAAATTATTATAACAATTGTGTAAGTCTTTTATATATAAGATTACTCCGCAGAATTCTGAAAAGATACGTAGTTATGATGGTGCATTACGAACTCCGTTCTAATACACTCTGCAATATATCAATTTTTTCAATAATCAAATCGGATTGTCATACAAATAAAGTCACCACTAGGGGTGACTTTGATGTTTTTAATTATTTAAAAAGACATTGAATCTTTAGCTAGAGGCATCTGCTTGTTCTACAGTATCTTTAACTGGATCTTTAAAAGCAAACCTTAAAAACGGTGGTGCTAAAAAGGTTGTCAAAATTACCATAATAATGATCGCTGCTTGCAAAGGCTTATCAAGTGCGCCGCTAGCTGCACCAATACCAGCAAATACCAGTCCAACTTCACCCCGTGGAATCATTCCCACACCGATGGCTAAGCGGTTAATTCCGGGCTTACCAAAGACTGCCCAACCTGTAATTACTTTACCGATAATCGCGACTACAATCAAAAAGACAGCTAGTATTAAACCTTGCCGATTTTCGGGAATTACAGGATTAAGCACGCTTAAATCAACTCTGGCTCCTACTGTTACAAAGAAAATTGGAACCAGTATATCTGCAATGGGAATTACCTGCTCATCCAATTCATTGCGTTTATCGGTTTCATCCAATACTAAACCAGCAGCAAAGGCACCTAGAATTGCTTCTAAATGAATTGCAGTGGCAAGGAAAGACATTAATAATGCAAAGATAAACGCCGGAATTACGATGTTTCCTCTAGTTTTAAATAATTCGGCAGTAAAAACGAAGGTTTTATTGAAGAATTTACCGAGCAAAATTGAACCGACTAGAAAAACAGTAGCGCTGATAATCAGATAAATTACATTGAAAATATCAACTTCGCCAGTTTTCGCCAAACTTGCTACTACTGCTAAAACGATAATACCCAAAACATCATCAATTACCGCCGCACCAACAATAATTTGTCCTTCTGCTGATTTGAGATGTCCTAACTCCGATAGAACTTTTGAGGTGATACCAATACTAGTTGCAGTTAAAGCCGCACCTGCGAAAATCGCCGGAATTGTGGAAACGTTAAAGAAAAACATCAAACCCGCAGTACCCGCGACAAAGGGAGCAACTACTCCAACTACCGCGACAATTGCAGCTTGGTAACCTACTTTTTGCAGTTCTCGTAAATCCGATTCCAAACCAATTTCAAACAGCAGAACAATTACACCTAATTCTGCCAAAATTGAAATCGCTTCGCTTTGACTTTCAAAAATTGACGTTACCGCTTCTGGACTTATATCGTCAAAAAATTGCAAAGCACTCATCAACAATGAGTCGGAAGCAGTAGCACCGCTTTCGGGAAACACTAATAAATTTAGTGCCGAAGCACCGACTACCACACCACCAACAAATTCACCTAAAACCGGTGGAAAGTCCAACATTCTGGACAATTCACCACCTAGTTTACTTGCAAGATAAATTACAACTAAACTCAGTAGTACCCCTGCAAGGACTATTGGTGCATTTTCAGCTTCGGCTGTTGCTAGCAAGCAATTGCTTGGCGATAGCAGTTCAAGTGGATAATTCATCGACGTATTAATTATTTCTCAGAGTGAAAGGTTTCTTTTCCTACAGAATTTATCAGAATTTCTGATTGGCAATCGGCAGTTTTAGGCAGTTATAAAGAGTTATATCAGTTATGCCAATTTCTACGATCGTATATCTTCCATAACTCCTTCAATTTCCACAATTGCGGTAATTTTTGTCACCGATAACTTCAAGGTGAGTAGTTACTATCCAAGTGCAGTTTCGTTAAAACCAGTTGTAGGATACTCGGTGGACGTATTATCATTGCCGCCATAGCTTACTAATTTAACCCCTTGTCTTAATGCTTCTACGCGATCCATGAGTATATTGCTCGGAGGTAACATATCTAAGATTCCTAATTTTTGTAGTCTTTGCTTAGTTTTACCTGTAGCACCGACTATAAATACGTGACGACCTTTATCAACCGCGTCTTTGATCGCATTCTCAAGCGCTAAGGAAGATGTTACACCCACGTGTGGAACTTCTGTAATGTCTAAAATCAACACATCGTGGTCTTTCATCGCGGTTTGTTCGCGGGATATAGCTTTGGAAACTCCAAATATCATCGGCCCTTCGAGGTGGAACAGCAAGACGCGATTGTTAGCTCGATCTAATAAGTCTTTTTCTATGTCGCTCAAGAGTATTGCATCATCAGCGTCAGTAATTGTTTTTACATCTTCTGAACGAAGATTACTTAAACGTTCGATAGTCAAGATATTAGCAACGAATACCCCAACACCAACCGCCACAATTAAGTCAACAAATACGGTCAGAATTATTACGCTGTACATAATCAAGGCTGCTTTCGGAGATACCTTGTGAGCGCGTTTGAGGAAGCTCCAGTCGATGATGTCTATACCTACTTTCAGCGCAATACCCGCTAATACCGCTTTGGGAATTACAGAAGTTAAAGGTGCAGCCCATAAAACTACGACTAACAAAAGTAAGGCGCGAGTTAAGCCAGAAACCGCCGTGCGAGCACCTGTTTGAATGTTAACTACCGTTCCCATTGTCGCACCCGCACCTGGCAAACCGCCAAACAATCCAGAAACGATATTACCTATACCTTGACCGATTAATTCTTTGTTTGAATCATGAGTCGTGCGTGTCAAACTATCAGCAACTACTGATGTCAGCAAGGCATCAATACAACCCAACATACCCAGAACCAAAGCATCGATCAGCATGGTTTGGAATTGTGCTGGACTAAATACAGGTACTTTGAATTGAGGTAAACCTGTTGCAAATTCCCCAATTAGACGGATATCAGCATTACTTAATAAAAAGTAGGAAATAGCCGTTCCTATTACCAAGGCCGATAACTGCGGCGGAATAATCTTATTTATCTTCTTGGGAGAGAATACAAGAATGGCGATCGTCAATACAGCCAAAACTGTTTCCATCGGCTGAATATTTCCTATCAGGTTCGGTATATTCTGAACCGTTCCAATAACCCCACCTTTAGGACTCGCTTGTCCTAAAAACGGTGCCGTTTGCAAAATCACCAAGATGACTCCAATCCCAGACATAAAACCGGAAACCACGGTGTAAGGCATTAAAGTAACGTATCTTCCTAACTTCAATGCACCAAGGATAATTTGAATTATCCCAGCCATTACTACAACGGTAAAAGCCATTGCTAATCCGTTTTCTGGATTCGCTGCTGTCAGGTTCGCAATTACTGCTGTCATTACCACCGTCATCGGCCCGGTAGGTTCCGATATTAATGTCGGAGTTCCGCCAAATAATGCTGCAAAAAAGCCGACTAGAACAGCGCCATAAAGACCTGCAGCTGGACCTGCACCCGATGCGACACCGAAAGCCAGCGCCATGGGTAAAGCAATGATTGCAGCGGTTATACCACCGAATATGTCACCGCGTAGGTTTCTAAAATGGATCCGATTGGTTATTTGCATTTTGATAAGACCATGTTTCTAGTAGTAATTGTTTGATTTTGATTATTTGAACTTCTCATCTTTGAAAATGGCAAAACTTTCCCTGACCTACTCGAACATTAGAGTCAGCCAGGCAATGATAAAAAGTATTATTGATAATCAGTTATTCAATTAGCAAAGAATTTGCAGATAACCCCATCCAATAGTAAATATCATCTTTGTTAATAAAAAATACTATCCAAAGGATGATTTTTTTACCATTTTATTTTGAGACTTGACCAATATACAGCAAATTGCATTGCCATTAAGTGTAAGCCAACCATCGATAGTTATCTTTATGCTTTTTTAATGATTAGCATAGATGAATATCTATGAAATTGTCCTTTCCTATAAACAATAATACAATGTATGTGTAAAAAGTAAATAAGTAATCCTTTAAGATTGCGAATAAAGATTGAAGTTTTGATTTATTAAAGTATTAGTATCGGTTCCCAGCAACAAACATCCACCAGAGTTAGTACCACTGCGCCCTCGTCAAAAGTCAAAAGTCTGGCATTCAAAAGTATTATAGAATACCGGTTTTAAACTTTTTAAACGGGTGCGCTCTTTAGGCCGCACTGTACTAATGCGGTTTATCGATTTTATCCTCTATAAAGCTGTTGCTGCAAGGTTTGACGCATCACATCCACGGGAACGCTTTCCCGTCGCAGCCAGATTTTTAACGCAGCTGCACCTTGTTGAACTAACATGGACAAACCATCAATCGCGGTTGCATCTGTCGCCGCAGCGTATTCTAAAAATTTTGTTGGTCTGGGAGTATATATTAAATCGTAAGCAATTGCACCTTTTGGTAGATGTGCAAATAATTCTGTGTCCAATGGTGAATTTTCAATATTGGGATACATCCCTATGGGGGTTGTGTTAATTAACAAGTTGGCTTTTTGAATTATTTGTGGTAAAGAATCCCATAGATGAATTTGTAAATTTACTTGGCATGGGGAATCTTTCCAACTGTCGCGAAATTCTGATAACTTCTGTAAATTGCGTCCTACCACGTGAATAGAAGCACAACCTAATTGAGTACAACCTGCTACAACCGCTCTAGCAGCACCGCCATTACCTAAAACTACCGCTACTATTTGACTCCAATCTTCCGCTCGCGATCGCAAAGGTGCAATAAACCCTTCTACATCAGTATTTGTACCTATCCATCTGTCATCTTGGCGAATAACTGTATTAACTGCACCAACAGCTTGGGCGATTGGTTCAATTTCTGATAATAAAGGTATTATTGCTTGTTTGTGAGGAATTGTAGCGTTAAATCCCACAACACCAATGGCTGCAAAACCATCGAGGGCTTTGGCTAAATTTTGAGGTTCGATGGCAAAGGGAAGATAAACATAATTTAATCCTAACTTTGCCAAAGCGGCATTATGCATTAATGGCGAAAGGGAATGTTCTACCGGATGTCCTATGACTCCCAGTAGTTTAGTTGTACCTGTAATCATGAGTTGTCGATTGTTGGTTATTAATGATTATTAACTCACGATTTGGGCTGGTGAGATAAATTAAGTAATTGAATCTATTGCAACAATAGTACTGATAAAAACCCCCCCTTTAACGGCTTGGGAGATTTGAACGCCTGAAATACTTAATTTATAGTTGCGATCGCCGCCATTCCGGGGTAAAATTCATAGGTTGTGCGATCGCGGTTAAATAAGATGTAGCATTGCTCCCGGTCTGGGACATTTTATGTTTACGAATCTTCTAGTTTGACTTGTCTACCTTTTTCATCAGTGCGATAAACCAACTCGCTTTTTCCGTCGCTAACTACAATTTTCCAACCAGGTACTATTACTTGAGCGCAAAGTTTACCGGGTTCTGCTAAACCCAAACAACTATCTCCCCAGTTTTGTTTTTGGGCTTGGGTTATCCTTATATCGGTTACGGGTTTACTGAAATGTTTTGTTGCATTTGATAAAACTGTGCTTTTGACAAATTTGGGTAATTCTTTAAAATTTGAATTTACTGTTTTAGCAGGTGTTGCCGTAGTTTCAATTTGTGAAGATGTTTTTTGATTATTGGCACAGGAACTTGTGGAAATTACTAATATAATCAGGATAGATATTAGTGTCATTTTATGCCGTAACTTCAGCGAAGTGAATTTCATTTTCATAATATATCTGCGTTAGGATATTTTTTGCTGTAACATGTTTATTTACAAATAAAAATAACAGGCAGGATAACCATACCACAAGAATTTATACCTTGCTGATATTAGTTTTTTGAAATTAACTGCTATTCGTGATTTTACTTGAACCCATATTTATATTAGCGGGTAATATCCCTGAAAACTATAAAGTACCCTTCGATATTGAGTAAACCAATGACTAATAAAATTTATGCTTTACTTGCTACCTTCTAATTAGAAGTGGATAAAGCGATCGCCATTAAATTCCCAACCACTCTTGGTAATTCAGTCTAGCTCTTGCTCCAATTCTCTATCAACGAAACCCAACTTACTTTGAAGGAGGTTACCCCAGGAGGGGCATAGCAGTTATTACTAGGACTTACGCAACCGGCACATTTTCCTCGTAGGGGAGGCAAAAAGGGGTGTAGATTTTCTTCCCCCTTTATTGAGGCAAAAAGGGGTGTAGATTTTCTTCCCCCTTTATTGCCGTGCCGTTGCTTGTACACTCATTGATGATGTTAAACGAAATAATAAGACAGTTAGTGTACGGCACCAACCAGGGTATTGTGACAATTGCGTAAGTCCTGATTACGAATCTTTGATTCAGAAAAATATTTGTAAATTTATCCGTTGCGAAAATAAAAATTGGCCGCGTTGTGGGAGAATGAAATATAGGGATTGATACTTTCTTATAATCGGAATATTGCTGAAATTTTTATTAAGACACAGATTCCCATTATGAAAAAAGACTTTATAAAAATAATAGTATCAGAGAAGGGTTACCAAAATAAAATTTTTTTTTTCGATTTTTGCTAAAAAATTTTCATCACTTTCAAAAAAAACACGAGAGAACGAATGGAGTTTGCTGGTGTTATTGTATTTGTTTTAATAATTTGATTGACTATAAAAATGAGCGGCGAGAGGTGCCAACAGATTATATATAAAATTACTGTACATGAAAAAGTGAAGTGGCGCGATCTCCGGAAAAAAGTGATGTATTGAGGATAGACATCGGCACGCCTGGAGTTACTGGAGGATGCTACATCGGAAACTATCAAGTTTTAAACGACATAGTTTCTACACAGGCGTGGCTAACAGCCGGGGTGAGGTCAACCTCTATGATGAGGGTAAAACCAGGTCATATGGGAAGCCGTCAGGCGCTTCATCAGGGAGGCGAGATTCCTTCCCGCAAGTAGGTAGCACTGCTCGACCTGCGTCTTGAAGTCGGTGTAACCTTGTTTAACAAGGTTTAATTTTGTTCAAGTTTAAAGGAGCGGTAGATTTTGTATGTGGATGCTTGATTACTGCTTTCGAGTCAGCATAGTATTTATAATCACTAAAAAAAAGTAAAAGCAGTATTTATATTGAGAAAACTCCGATGTTATATCAATAGGGTTTGTGAGAATTGCAACAGAAAAGTTGGGATAAGCTCTTCGGGGATGCCCTTGGCGATCGCAAAGTGCCTTTCTCCTAGATTATTTGTGGCAGTATGACACAGGCTACAATTTAGAATTTATAGCAGTGAATTTTAAAATTAGATAAATTAAAGCAGTAAATAACTAACCAACTTGTCAGCCTTGATGGAATTTCAAGATATCAGTTTGATTAAAGGGTATCATGCTCACGTTTACTTTGATGAATCTACTTGCGAGCAAGCTGGAGCCTTGTGTGAAGAATCAGGAAAGCAATTTTCTGTCAAAGTAGGTCGTATACATCGTAAACCTATAGGACCTCATCCATGGTGGAGTTGTCAACTTGCGTTTGAGCGCAACCAATATGCAGATTTAATATCTTGGCTAGCTTTAAATAGAAGAGGTTTAACAATTCTAATCCATCCCCTTACAGGGAACGACTTAAAAGACCATACCGATTATGCTTCTTGGATGGGAGTACCCCAAGCCTTAAACCTTGATGTGCTGCGTAATTAACCCGAATAAGTAAGAGGTAAGACGTGACAAATAACAAATAACAACTAACAACTAACAAAGATGCCTTTTTCTTTAATAAGTCCCCAACAAGAATTTGCTTTATGGGCAGTACTTTTATTAGCAGCATTGTTTGGCATCTGGGGAGAAAAAACAAGATGGGGATCTAAGGTATCTGGAGCTGTCATTACTATCATGACAACGCTTATTCTTTCTAACTTGCGTATTATTCCAGTTAATGCTCCTACCTATGAGGTAATTTGGTCTGATCTCGTCCCCGTAGCTATTCCTCTATTATTATTCAATGCTAATCTCAAAAAGATTGTATTTGAAGCTGGTCCGATAATGTTAGCCTATATAATAGGTGCTATCGGAGTAGTTTTAGGAACATTAATTGCTTATTATATTATTCACAATCTAGAAGCAAGTTGGCAATTGGCTGCTGTCTTCTGTGCTTCTTATATTGGCGGTTCGGTTAATTTTGCTGCAACTGCTCAAACAGTTGGATTAAGTCAGGGAAATTTGCTTAGCGCTGCGATCGCAGTAGATAGTTTACTCACAACTTTTTATATTATTTTACTATTTACTTTACCTTCAATCAACTGGGTGCAAAAAACTTTTACACAACAACAAAAAGATAAAACTATTCATTCGGATAAACAAGTATTTAGTACTCAAGAAAATCACGATGATTTGCGACAAGAATGGCAAATAATAGATATTCTATTACCATTAACAATTAGTGCAGTTATCTGTGCTGTTGGTAATACCTTAGCTAATTTTATTGGTTATTCCAGTGGATCTATTTTGATAATCACAGCTTTGATAATAATTTTAGCGACAGCTTTTCCTACTTATTTCAATAGTATGAAAGCAGCTCCTCTACTGGGAACTATGCTGATGCAAATATTTTTTGCTGCAATCGGAGCTAGCGCAAATGTGGAAATGGTTTTGCAAGCTGGTATTTCAATCTTCGTTTTTGTTGTATTAATTCTTACGGTTCATCTACTATTCTTGCTTTTGGCTGGGAAATTGTTAAAGCTCAATTTAGCCGAGATGCTGATAGCCTCAAATGCCAATATTGGTGGAGCTACTACTGCCGCAGCTATGGCTACAGCTAAAGATTGGCAAGAATTAGTTACTCCAGGTATTCTTTGCGGTACTCTGGGATATGCTGTAGCAACTTTTATTGGCTCGGCACTCGGCAATATATTGCATTCTAATGGATTTGGCTTATGAGTAATGAGTAATAAGTAATGAGTAATGAGTAATTAGCCGGAATTGATCTCAGGGTATTCTCACTCCTATCACGCTCCTGGTGATTTCCGATAAAAATTTCTCCCCCTCTTCCCCCTCTCCCCCTCTTACAAAATTTCGGCAATCATAAAGCCGGGATATTGCACTCCCTCGTCGCAACTAAAAAATGTTTGCAAAGAAGCTTTACAATAATTAAAAAGCTCTTAATAAATCTTAAATATGCAGGTTACTACAGCTTCTTCCACAACACCGATACCTGGTAAGTATTGGCAATGGCGGGGATATAACGTTTATTACGTCAAAGCCGGAGAAAAACACTCCCAACGTCCACCCTTACTATTAGTACATGGCTTTGGTGCTTCCACAGACCATTGGCGCAAGAATATTGCCGAACTTTGCCGTGATTTTGAAGTATATGCCATCGATCTTTTAGGATTTGGACGTTCGGAAAAACCGAAGTTACAGTATGGTGGGGATTTATGGCGCGATCAATTACACGAATTTATTGCTGAGGTTATTGGTGAAAGAGCCGTATTAGCAGGTAACTCCCTCGGTGGCTATGCTTCTTTGTGTGTCGCAGCCCAACGTGCTGACTCGGTGGCGGGTTTGGTATTGCTTAATAGTGCTGGTCCCTTTAGTAAAGACCAGCCTACAACGGAACCGGAAACATTGCAATCGGAAATTGAACCTTCTTTAATCCAAAAACTAAATACATTATTAGGCAATATTGTCAAACTTATTTTTAAACAACCATTTGCTCAATTTTTATTATTTCAGTACATTCGTCAACCTTGGGTAATTCGCCGAACTTTAGAAAAAGTATATTTAGATAAAAGTGCAATTACAGAGCAATTAATAGCAGAAATTCGTCGCCCTTCCGGAGATAAAGGTGCTTTCGATGTATTTTGCTCCGTGTTTAGTACTCCCCAAGGGGAAAAAGTAGATGTGCTTTTGCAACAGTTAACTTGTCCGTTGTCATTATTGTGGGGAGAAGCAGATCCTTGGATGAATGCAAAAGAACGTTCCCAGAAGTATCGTCAATATTATCCCCAATTAACAGAATACTATCTAAAAGCAGGTCATTGTCCCCACGATGAAGTTCCATCAAAGTTAAATCCATTGTTTAGAGATTGGATTTTGTCTATTGCTCGAAGGAGTGAGTAGTGACGAGATGGGGAGAAATTTGAAGTGTATATTAATTCCTAACTCATAACTCTTTTAATCCAAAATCTAAAATCTAAAATCCAAAATTATTTCATGGGTTATAAACAAAGTATTATTCGTGGAGCAATATTTATTATTGCTGCGGAGTTGGTGCTAACGATGAATGGATCGATCGTTAAGTTAGCATCCGCTGGTTTACCAAGCGAAATGATAGTTTTCTTTAGAAATTTGTTTGGTTTATTGAGTTTAACGCCGATTTTTGCTCGTGAAGGTACGGCGATTATAGGTACTGAAAAACTTCACTTGCATTTAGTGCGGGGATTCTGTGGTATGGCAGCTATGTATAGTTTATTCTACGTGTTCGGTAACATTCAATTAGCGACTGCAATGTTATTAAAAGCAACTGTACCAACATTTATTCCTTTGGTTGCTTTTGTTTGGTTGAAGGAGAGAATTTCGATTGTGGCTCGTTTGGCGATCGCAATTGGTTTTTGTGGTGTATTTTTAATTTTAAAACCGGGTACAGATTTCAATTGGGTGATGTTTATTGGTTTAATGGGTAGTGTTTTTGTATCTATTTCTATGGTAACAATAAGAAAATTATCAGCAACGGAGCCATCTGTACGTACGGTTTTATATTTTGCGATAATTGCGAGTTTGATATCAGCTATACCCTTAACTTGGGCTTGGCAAACCCCTACTCCCAAGGAATGGTTATTGTTAATGGTAGTGGGTATCTGTAGTACTTTAGTTCAGTTGTTAACAACTTGTGGTTATGCATGTGCACCGGCTTCTCAAGTGGGAGTTTTCTCTTATTCTTCAGTTATATTTGGAGCAATAATAGGCTGGTTGTTTTGGAATGAATTATGGGATATAAACTCACTTCTCGGTGCTGTATTTATTACTGCTGCTGGTTTACTGACGCTTCGCAGTCGTACTGATACAGTATCGGGGAAGGAGTAAGGAGTAAGAAGTAAGAAGTAAGAAGTAAGAAGTAAGAAGTAAGAAGTAAGAAGTAAGAAGTAAGAAGTAAGAAGTAAGAAGTAAGATGTAAGAAGTAAGAAGTAAGAAGTAATAAGAAATAAGAAAGA
>JBHJJJ010000354.1:0-8355 GCA_050042755.1 Rivularia sp. (in: cyanobacteria) | reverse complement strand
CCCATCCCCCCCTCTCCTCTTGTCTAATTACCAAAAACTAAAACAGGTGAATCTTGTTCTCGGTAATAGCGCGTCATATCATCAAATTTACGAAGCTCCGCGCGATACACTGTCAATGTGGGTAAATTTTCAATCCATTTTTGATTTAATTCGGAGAGCATGGTGGCGAAATTAACGCGGTTTAAATCAGAGGCAATCTCGCCAAAATAACCTAAAGTTATATGTGCTGTAAAATTATACTGTTGTTCAATACCCAAGGCGATCAATTTCGGGTTTTGATAAATTGCTCGACGCAAATTAATAATTTGCTCATAACTATGTTTATCTAAAGGCACCAAACTAAGGGCTATACCCCTTGGCATAAGTATTAATCCCAGGATTTGCCATCTTGGAGGATTATCTGGAGTCACAAAATTTTAATATTGTTGAAAAATATCATCAAAACATGACCGTAATTGTGCTTCAAAATCCGGATTAGTTTCCCTAGCATCGCGATAGGCGCTATGCCAAATTAAGTCTGCTAAAGTCAAATGAAAGCTATCAGGAGGTAATGGAATAATCAAATCGGAATAAGCTCCTAAGTCCAAAATTTCCTGTTGATAACTCTGTAATTTTGAGTAAAAAGCAGAATTTTTAGAAGAATCTTCACTCCCCGGAGGGGAAACTAATGTATAACCAGGAAAATAGGTAGCTTTTCTTTCTCCTACAGCATCTGGTGCAAATTTAGGAGATTCCTTAAGAAACTGCACTTGAGATGCATAAGCTTCTGGTAGCGTCATCCGCGCCACCCGATTCATGTAAGTTTGATAATTATCGTCCAACCTTTATACCCTCCGGCACTCATTGGATAGATTGTAGGCATTTTCACCCAATTTAACCAAAATTTAAAAGTTAAAGTTCTCTATGTTAAATAGTTTTTAACCCCCCACTCCCTACTCCCTACTCCCTACTCCCTACTCCCTACTCCCTACTCCCTACTTCTTACTTCTTACTTCTTACTTCTTACTCCTTACTCCTTACTTCTTACTCCTTACTTCTTACTTCTTACTTCTTACTCCTTACTTCTTACTCCCAACTCCTTCCACCATGCCAATCTACAACTACTGGGGCGAAGATGATTTTGCGATGGAAAAAGCGATCGTTAATTTACGCGAGGAGATTCTCGATGCTAATTGGATTAGTTTTAATTACACGACTTTTCCCCCAGACATCACAAATGCTGCAATTGAAGCGTTAAATCAAGCCATGACACCACCTTTCGGGGCTGGTGCACGTTTGGTATGGCTGATGGATAGCAAAATCACTCAGCAATGTCCTGAAAATGTTTTATCAGAATTGCAGCATACTTTGCCAGTAATTCCTGAAAATTCTTACTTACTAATCACTAGCCCCAATAAACCAGATGAACGATTAAAATCAACAAAATTATTGAAAAAATTCGCTACAATTCGCGAATTCGGGCTGATATCACCTTGGAAAACTGATTTACTTGTAAAATCTGTCAACGATGCCGCTCATACCCTGGGAATCAAACTAACTTCTAGGTGTGCGGAATTTTTGGTGGAGGCTGTAGGCAATGATACTCGCTTACTTTATAATGAATTAGAAAAATTACAGCTTTACTTACTCGATAGTAATAAACCGTTAGATGTAAATACAGCCGCACAACTAGTCAGAAACTCTACTCGAAATAGCATACAACTAGCCAATGCTATTAGAATGGGAAACACCGAAGTTGCCCTAACTTTAGTGGCGGATTTGATGACTGCTCACGAGCCTGCTTTGCGAATAGTTGCCACACTCATTGGTCAATTTCGTACCTGGTTATGGATTAGAATTATGATGGAAACTGGGGAACGTTCTTCACAAGCTATAGCTCAAGCTGCTGAAGTTCGCAATCATTATCGCATCAAATATTTGCAACAAGAAGTTAAGTTTGTTTCTGTGGAGCAACTAATATCATGTTTACCTATACTACTTGAGTTAGAAGTTAATCTAAAGCAGGGAGCCGCACAAACTTTAACACTCCAAACTAAAGTTGTAGAAATGTGCCAAGTATGTCGAAAAAACTGACAATAAACATATTTTTGGAATTTATTTAATATTTTAAGGGAACAACTCCCGGTTTAAATAATTCAAAGTTATTAACATATTCTTACTGTAGTTAACTCTCACACAGCATATGAAGAAAATTACTCATTCTTCAAAGATAGTTCACATAACTCGAATGCTTTCTAAGTCTTTTTTGATAGGTACTTTAGCTACTGTTGGTTTCTTGGCTAGCAGTTTAGTTTCAAGTTCAAAAGCTGATGCTCAAATTCCTTCGTCAGTTAAGAATAATGAAATAGTCCAGTATTCTAGAGCTTTATTATATATAGAACGAAGTCGTCTTCAAGCCTTTGATGAAATCAAAAAAATTTCCGGAGGTAAACAACTTCCTCCAATTGTTTGTAACCAGCCCTCTAGCATCGCATCTCTAGCACCAAGGAGAGCTAGAGACATTGCCCGAAAGTACTGCCAGCGCTCTCGAGAGATTGTTGAAGATAATGGTCTAAGCATTCAACGTTTCGACAATATTACATTGAAATTAAAAGATGATGAAAGCTTAAAAAGGCAAATTCACAATACATTAATCCGTCTGCAAAAAAAGCCATTATCTCCATAAGCTTTCACTTCAACAAAAGTTTAGATTTATTACATGAAAAATTAATACCCCCGGAAGTTGCCGGGGGCGTGAGGTAGGGCAAACGCATCTAAATTTAGAGTATAGGCTAAGTAAGAAGTAAGAAGTAATGAGTAATAAGTAATGAGTAATGTCACTATTTTAGACTTTATTGATAAAATAGTTTTCTTAATGACAAGATGCGTTTGCCCTAGGGCGTGAGGTAGTTGTTTTATTTTAGGATTAGAAAAATTAATTTGCTCTTTTTGAATCTTTTTTATCAGCATCAGCTTTATTGGAATAATATACCTCCTCGAATAGAATAATTTGAGTATCAAAAGTAATATGTAAATTTATTTTTTGTAGTGCGTTAACGCAGTGTGTCCGTCAGGAGATGCATCTTGCTCGCTTACTATATAGAAATTAAATGCGCCACAGTTTATAATCTTTGCTTTTTAGCGCGAATATTTTTCAGATGCTTCTTTACAGTATTTACTGTAATATAAAGCTTTTCGGCAATCTGTTTATAGCTAAATTGAGCTAAATAAAGACTCCAAATTTCTGCTTCACGTCGTGTTAAATTGTATTTACTCGCTTGGCATAAAGCTACTTTTTTAACAGATTCGTAGCGATTCTCAATTATCACTAATAAATAAGGTTGTTCTGATACTTCTAGATTTAATCTTCTTATTCTTAAACGAAAAATAAGCGTTCGATTGATAATTATATCTTCCGATAATATGGTCACATTATCGCAATACATTTGATTGTTTATCAATGATTTACAAAGATCCCAGATTTGAGATGGAACACCATTTGAGTTCAAATTGCATTGATTAATTTGGCTGCAAATATTGTAAGCACTGGCATTACCATGAATTAATTCGCCGATTTCAGTTAAAATTAATATACCATCTTCAAAATTTTCTAGTATTTCTTGTACAAAACATGATTGTTCTAAATTTTGATTTTTTTCTGTTTTGATTGCTTTTTTTGTTAAAGTTTTCATTAGGTTATTTACTCATTTTTTGAAATTTGGTAAGTGATATTTGTGATCGGGGCCACCCTTAAAAGTTTTTGATTCAAAAAAATTCTCATGGGAGCCCTTGACAGCAATTAAATGTGTCACAGAAAGCAAGTATAAATAATTACTTTTGTTTTGTGGCTTTACAAGGGATTATGATTTTTTATACAGCTTTGCATCCATGTATTTCGGATTTTGGTTTCCATGGCACAGGTGTTGATAAAGATGTTTCCAGTTGTAGTATTTGCTTGATAGTAAGCGTTTGCAGATAGAGATAAAGCTGCAAAACTTGTCATAGCTAGTACACCGCCACATTAATTTTGCGGGGTAACATATTCGTAGTGCGTTCGCGTTCACGCCTTTGGCGTACGGCGAGCGCGTGCGCACTACGTAAACCCCTCAAAGTTGACTTGGCGAACTACTAGGATGTCAGCAATAAATTTGGCAAGATTAGGTTGTTGATTAGACTTTGGACAAAATTTGTTACTCTATTGTGTCGAAACACCCGACATAAAAGCTGTGCATCTCGCCTCAATGCCATTAATAACTTCTCTTATAAATTCAAAATTTAAAATATGGAAAAGTTAAGGAGTTTATTGCACTTTCATTGCTATGTAAAGTTAAGTAAAACTAAGGAAAATTAAGGGACATCCCTTCTAAGTGGAATAATCACGCTCAAAGAAAAAGAGGAAGAAACTACCCACGACTGCTTCTTGACTACAAATAATCGATATTTTTTTTCGTTTAATTTCATCTTCCCTACCTCCGTAAGTGAAGAGGGGTTAAATTATGCATTGCAGGGGAGGCACAGCGTCTGAGGCGATTCTTAACCGAAAAGGGAATCTCTAACTTCTAAGGATGCATTTCCCAAAAATTGTCGCGCCAAGGCGAATTTAAATTAAAAACTGCATAAGTACATTTTTGCGAAAACTAATAATTTTCAGCAAGATTAAATTGAGCATCACTAAGTCAATTACTCGATGTTATAACAAGCTTGCTCTAGAACAAATTTTGCTCGTCAAATAAGAGCTTTTCTGTTTGTTTTTATACTTTATATCATCTACCTACTCTTATCAGAGGAATACATAATGCAGAACCAATCAATTAACAACAACTCTATCCCTGTACTTCAAGTTAACCCAGACACTCAACTAGTAACCGTTGATGATTCTTCACCAACTGTTTCCGTAATGTGGGATAGAGCAGTTCAAGAAGCTGTAATCGAATCTAGAGTTGGTCCCACAGTTGCATCCCGCGCCTATGGAATATTGCATACCGAAATGTTTGATGCTTGGTCGGCATATGCCCCCAAAGCAATGACAACTCAACTAGGTGATGATTTACAACGTTCTGCTGCGGAAAATACTGAAGAAAATAAAACCGAAGCAATGAGCTATGCTGCTCATCAGGTTTTAGAAGAGCTTTTCCCCGGGCAGGTGGAAATATTTGATGAGTTGATGGTTGAATTAGGTTTTGACCCTGATAATAATACTACCGATACCACAACTGCTGCTGGCATTGGGAATGTCATGGCATCAGAGTTGCTCGAATTTCGTCGTCAAGATGGTTCCAACCAACTAGGTGACGATCCTAATGGTACTGCAGGTGTTCCTTATTCTGATACAACTGGATATCAACCTGTGAATACAGCCACTGAAATGGTTGATATCGAACGCTGGACTCCAGAACTAGTACCAATTGAAGCAGAACCCGGTACAGAAGTTCGCACTCAACAGTTTCTGACACCACAGTGGGGTAATATAACTCCTTTTGGATTAACAGAAGGCTCACAATTCCGTGCAGAAGCACCAGAACCATTTTTACTGGTAGATGGAACTGTAGACTTAGAAAACAAAACTATTACTCTAGAAGATGGTTCTGTATTGGATATTGATAAGAGTCTTATCGGAGATGTAATTAACCCTGAATTTATCGCCCAAGCACAAGAAGTTGTTGATATCAGCGCTAACTTGACTGACGAACAGAAATTAGTCGCAGAATTTTGGGAAGATGCTGGTGGAACTTCTTTCCCTCCCGGCACTTGGATGACTTTTGGACAATTTGTCTCGGCAAGAGATGATAATAGTATCGATCAAGATGCTCAATTATTCTTTGGCTTGGGTAATGCAGTATTTGACGCAGGTATTGCGACTTGGGAAACCAAAACCTTCTATGATACTGCTCGTCCTGTTAGAGCAATTCGAGAACTAGGTGAACTGGGATTAATCGGGGAGTTCAATGATGAACTCGGTGGCTTTGCGATTGATGCATGGACACCAGAAAATGGAACTCAAACAATATTGGCAACCGATTTCCTTACTTACCAAACTCCTGGAGGCGATCCTTCTCCACCATTTGGCGAGTATACATCCGGACACAGTGCTTTCAGTGCTGCGGGTGCAGAGATTCTGCAATTATTCACGGGTAGCGATGAGTTTGGTGCTAGTGTTACTTTTGAGCCTGGTGAATCTCGCTTTGAACCAGGGATAACTCCCTCGGAAACCGTTACTTTGGAGTGGGATACTTTCAGTGAAGCTGCGGATGAAGCTGGTCTTTCTCGCCTTTTCGGAGGAATTCACTTTTCTGATGGCGATACTAATGGAGGACAGTTGGGACAAGAAGTTGGACAAGCTGTTTGGGACAAGACTCAATATTTTATCACAGGTGGAGAGACAGAGTCTGAGGCAGTTTTACCATTGACTCATGAAAATGAATTATTTGCTAATAATTTCCATGAAGGTGAATTCGATGAACTTTTAAGTGGTGGGATAAATGATAGTACCTTAGAGGAAATGGTATATAATTTTGGCGTTGCTAATGGCATTGATGTTTCAGGTGTCATTGAACAAATTTCCTCTGGTGACTTGACTTTTGATTGGGGTGCAGCACTAGAGTCTATGAATGCCGGAGGTTTTGATTTAGTCGCTAATGCAGGGGAGACTAATTACTTTATTGGTTAAGATTTTGAAATCGGTGAGCAGTCAAGTCTTGCAGTAATCTGTTTCATTAGTTTTGACTAATTTATAAAATAGGGTTTTATTATTTTCCTCCCAAGTTCCTCCACTTCCCCTAACCCATCGAAATTAATGAAACGCACCACTCACTACTGGTGCGTTTCATTAATTTTGACTAGTGCCGCTTGCCTTCGTCAAAAGTCAAAAGTCTGGCATTCAAAAGTATTATAGGATAAGGGTTTCAACTTTTTGAAACGGGTGCCCCCTTTACGCCGTGCTGTACTAATAGTACAAGTCCTATGAATAGGACTCAAATTTTACCCATCAGAATTAATGAAATGGAGTACTAGAATAATTATAATCCTTTATTACTTCTTACTTCTTACTCAGGTATGATAACTGTTTAACCGGACATGATATCGTCAAGTTCAACTACTAGATTAGATGTCGTTTAAACATGGCACCCGCTCCAGTTACACCTAAAGCAATACATGTCACTAGAGTACTTGCTTCTGGAACTGATTTAGGAACTGTAAATGAACCATTGACTACGATCTCAGTTGGGGGGGGATCTATATCAATTGGAAGGCTTCCTTCAAGGGATAGGCTACCTTGGGCATCATTGAATCTTCCCTCTCCGCCAAAAATATTAACTGTACCAGTCAGAGTTTGTATACCAGTTTCAAAGTTTATTGATCCAGTGGAAGAATCAAAGGAGGCAAATAGTTTATCATCTCTATTTCCCTGAAATACCAAGAAACCGTTCTGTCTATCTTCAATACCGAATAGACTTGGATTTGTACTGAAGACAGTATCACTTGTAACAGGGTCGATTTCGCTGTATAATAAGGAACTTAATTGAGTCAAGCCTAATGAAGCATCATTACTATCACCTTCATAGGAAATGTCGGTAATATTGGGTGAGATAAAAGTGCTGAGACTAATTCCATCGAAGGTTGCACTATAATCAAAATTTGTTTGGGCTATTGCCGGGTTTACGCTTGCTCCTACACCAATTATTGAAAGAGTTGCGGTGGCAAACCATGATATTTTTGAATTGAATGTATTATCCATTCTTATTCTTTAAAAAATTAATTCTTATCAGTATATTTATCACGTTTATCTGGAACATCGCAATATTATTTAGAATACTTTGCGACAAAATAGACATAAGTTCACGAAGGAAGAAGGAAGTTAGAAGTTAGAAGTTGCACTCACCTTTTAAAACGTGAGATTGAAATAAGGAATTAAATATTTATCGGGAGCATCCCAAATGTGTAAATTTATTTTTTGTAGTGCGCTCACGAAGTGTGCGCACTACCAAATTGTATTTTTGCCTGCATTGGGATGCTCCCTATTTACTATTTATCGCGCTTTGCGTCTCTAAATATGATTCTTTTTTTTACTGAGCGGATACCTCATAACTAAAGTTTTTTTAAGACTCTTAACCAACTTCTATCTTCCTCCTAACTCCAACATCTTTCGTAAAGTACTGATTTTTGGCAATTTTTTAAATCGCTAGGAGGATGTTTGAAAAGTATAGTTTTTAACGTAATTATCGATTTATCCCCCAGCCCAGGGCAAACGCATCTAAATTTAGAGTATAGGCTGAGTAAGGAGTAAGAAGTAATGAGTAAGAAGTAATGAGTAAGAAGTAAGAAGTAATGAATAATGGGAGTATTTCAGACTTTATTGACAATATAGCCGAATTAATG